>JAZOQL010000027.1:0-12637 GCA_045656065.1 Rikenellaceae bacterium
GCTCACAGAACGACATGGCTACGATCCGACTTCATCTCAGAACGCGTATTCTGCGACCTGAACGCAGTAAGCAACCGCCACAGCGAAGGTTCGGTACACTTGTCATCATATCCGAAATGCAACGATGAGGTAATTGACAAATCACTGGAAGACAAGATGGAGATTGCACAACGCCTCTCTTCAATGGTACTCGCGCTGCGCCGTAAGGTAAATATCAAAGTGCGTCAGCCGCTGAGCCGTATGATGATTCCTCTGCTTGACGCTTCGACAAAAGATAACATCGAGGCAATCAAACAACTCGTAATGAATGAAGTAAACGTCAAGAATATCGAATACATCGAGGATACTACGGGCATTATGACCAAACGCATCAAGCCCAACTTCAAGACATTGGGCCCACGTTACGGCAAGCAGATGAAACAGATTTCGGCATTGGTTGCAGCATTCAGCCAAAGCGATATCGCACAACTCGAACGCTCGGAAAAATGGAGCGCAGAGATTGACGGCGTTCTCGTAGAGGCAACTATCGAAGACTTTGAAATCCAGACTGAAGATATTCCGGGCTGGCTCGTAGCAAGCGAAGGCAAACTCACCGTAGCACTCGACATCACAATCACCGAAGAGCTCAAACGCGAAGGTATTGCCCGCGAACTCGTTAATCGTATCCAGAATATCCGCAAGGAGTCAGGCTTTGAAGTTACGGACAAAATCAAGGTCGAAATCGAACGCCACGAAATGCTGGAGGGTGCTATTGCAGATTATGGCACATATATTGCTCAGCAAACGCTTGCCCACAACATCGCGCTTGTCGATGCAGTACAAAACCCTGTGGCTATCGAAATAGACGAAACACCAATCAACATCGAAGTTCGTAAAAGCGATATGTAAAAACCGTCAATAGCGGTAAATATTAAATATTAAAAAACTCTGTAAATTATGGCAGAAGTAGAAAAAACAAGATATTCCGATGAGGAATTGCTCGAGTTTAAAGAGATAATTCTTGCAAAGCTGGACAAGGCAAGAAAGGACTACGACTTGCTGAGAAGTACCGTTATGCAGACCGGAGGCAATGGCACAGACGACACTGCGCCTACGTTCAAGATTCTGGAAGAGGGCGCAGCAACCCTCTCTAAAGAGGAGTCAGGACGTCTGGCACAACGTCAGCAAAAGTTCATTCAACACCTCGAGGCTGCCCTTATCCGAATCGAAAACAAGACCTACGGCATTTGTCGCGAAACAGGCAAATTGATACCAAAGGAACGCCTGAGAATTGTGCCTCACGCAACTCTCTGCATCGAAGTTAAAGATAACGATAAGAGATAGACTGAGAGTGGCATTCCGCAAATTAGTGAATGCGCTCGGTAGTGTATTCAATCCTCAGATTTGTCCCGTGTGCGGCTCGGTGCTGGAGCACGGCGAGAGTGTATTCTGCACCAGATGTCGCTGGGAGATGCCTCTGACAGAGTATTGGCTGCACAGACAAAATCCTATCACAGAAAAATTCGGCGGACAGTTCCCCATCGAACGGGGCTGTTCGCTCTTTTTTTACAATCAAAACAGCAGGTGGCATCGACCGATACATTTGATGAAATACTATGGACATCATCGAATGGCTCGCGAGCTGGGCAGAATGTTGGGATTCGCGCTGAAGAATGCACCGGGCTGGGATTCTATAGATGTAATCATTCCAGTGCCGCAACACCCGCTGCGTCGTCTTGTTCGCGAATATAACCAAGCAGAAGAAATTTGTCGGGGATTGAGTTCGCAAATCGGCGCGGCAGTGGACAATCGTTCGGTGCGCAGGGTGCGCTACTCAGCCAGCCAGGTCGGTCGCTCGGGCGAGCAGAGAATGTCAAATATCAGCAAATCGACATTCAAAGTGGTGAATGCTCAACACCTCAGAGGTAAAAATATTTTGCTGGTAGACGATGTTTTGACTACGGGGAGTACGATTTCTGCGCTTGCGAAGGCGATTCTCGACACTGTTCCCGATGCAAAAATCAGCATTGCAACGCTCGCAATCAGCTCATACAACATAAATCGCTAACAGAAAAATGTGGCTCCAGAGCCATTATAACAGCGATTTTTCAAAAAAATGAAAAAAATTTTGAAAAAAAGTGCAGAAAAATTTGGTAGATTAAAAAATGTACTCTATCTTTGCACCGTCGAAATGAGACAAACATAACAATGGTGTGGTAGTTCAGCTGGTTAGAATGCCTGCCTGTCACGCAGGAGGTCGCGAGTTCGAGTCTCGTCCATACCGCAAGAGCGCTCAAGTTGAGCGCTCTTTTGTTTTTGTACATTACGTTACCCTGCAAAACAATAACAAATCTTTTTGAGTACAGCCTATAGCCATATAACTACATTTTCCTTAACTTTGCACAAAACACAATCTTATGGAACAACCCAAAATCGAGAGAGTATTGCGTCTGATGAAGATGATGACAGACAACAATAAGTACACAGTTGAGGATATGGCTGAACGATTGAACACCTCCTACCGTTCGGTATATCGTTACATCGAAACTTTCAAAGATGCTGGATTTGTTGTTCAACGCAAAGAGGGTGGCATATACAAACTCGGCAAAGAGAGTCGTTATTTCAAAGACATTTCTCAGTTAATCCACTTTACAGATGAGGAAGCTCATATCGTAAACCAACTCATAGAGGGGTTAGATAATACTAATCTGATCAAACAGAACCTACGCAAAAAACTGACATCTGTATACAACTGTACATCAATGGCAGATAGCATTGTTGAAGGCAAAAATGCATCGAATATCAATCGTTTGATTGATGCCATTACAGAGAGAAAACAGGTCGTATTAAAAAACTACGCATCATCACACACAAATGTGATTCGAGACAGACTTGTCGAACCGTTTGGCTTTACTACCAATTATGTACAGGTGTGGTACTATGACCCTGAATCGTGTGTTAATAAACTATTCAACACTGCTCGCATAGGCTACGTTGAGACCCTCGACAAACATTGGGAATTTGAGCAACAACATCACAAAGGATATATCGATATTTTTAGAATAACAGGACACCAGCAATTCAATGTCAGATTAGAACTTGGGGTAAGAGCTCACAATCTGTTAATTGAGGAGTACCCATTAGCAATAAGAGATACCAAGCAGATTGATGATACTCATTGGATTCTCGATACAATGGTGTGCAACTATATGGGGATAGGACGATTTGTTATGGGCTTATTGGGAGATATTCGCATACTCTCGCCTGAGTTCGAGGAATATATCAAAGGAGAAATAACATTTTTCTATAACACATATCACTCTGAATAATAAATAATTAAGCTGATTCGTACGCATTACTTTATCCCTGTAACAGCAATAAATTGTTGCGGGGATTTTAATTTTTTACACAAAAAATATTCATTGACAGTAATTGTCAAAACCAACCCATACCTTTGCGTCATAATTAAAGACCTAATCATAGGTTGAGTGAAAGAATGTTTAATTAAAATTTTAGATTATGTTGCTGATTTCTATCTTGTGTTTTTTCGCATTTTTTGGTGAAGTTTTTGGAAAAAGATATTACTAATTTTTTCCGCTATATTCTCACAAAACAAACTCGTATCTGCAGGCATATTGCAAAAATTGAAAGATTATTTTTACCTTTGTAGAAATAATCGAAATGCAATGAACCGAGTCGTCGTCGTAATTCCTACATATCGCAACGAACTATCCGAGTGGGAAAAACTCTCGCTCGAACAGTGCGTGAAGGTGCTGAGCAAAAATCACCATATAAAAATTGTGGCTCCCGAGGGCATCGACTCACACGGACTGCAAGTTGAACGCTTCGACTCAAAATTCTTCGACGGTTTGGCCGGCTACAACAAACTGATGCTCGCAACCGAATTCTACGACAGGTTCAGCGATTATGACTACATATTGATTTACCAGCTCGACGCGTGGGTGTTCCGCGACAGACTCGACGAGTGGTGCAGTCAGGGCTGGGACTACATCGGAGCTCCGTGGCTGATTAAAGGTACGGGGTGCGCGCCGCTGAGCATATTGGCGCGAAACATACTGCTAAAACTGAAATGCTACCACACCGATTTGTTCCGATTCCGAATGGTGGGCAATGGTGGCGTATCGCTCAGAAAGGTCGAAACTTTCCGTCAAAAGACGCGAAATATCAAACAGATTCCCCGACACGGAAAACTCAACGAAGATATATATTGGTCGCTGGTGGCTGGATTGAAAATCCCAGATTGGCGCACTGCCCAACACTTCTCACTCGACGAGGTACCCTACCCCGCCGAGTGCAATATTGCGCCTGATTTTTGCCACGGATTCTCAAAATCGCAAAAGACACTGCAGTATTGGGAAAAACTTAAAAACTTGTAAATGAAACGAATTTGCTGCGTTTTCGGATTCGCTCCGGAATATCGAAGAGGAATATACGAACTGATGGACAAAGAGTCCGAAATGGAATTTGATTTCTACTTCGGCAACACCTCATACGGAGGCATTAAACTGATGAATGTCAGCAAGATGGCTCACTTCCGAGGAGCACTGCGCAACCGATATGCCCGTAATGGCAAAAAACTCGTCTGGCAGGGAGGCTTTCTGAAAATTTTTTCGAAAAAATATGACGCATATATCCTGACGGGGAATCCCGGCATTCGCTCAAATTGGTTTATAACTCTGATAGCCAGACTATTGAGAAGACCGGCATTCCTGTGGTCGCACGGCATTTACGGCTATGAACAGGGGCTGCAACTGAAAAAGAATATGGCATATTTTAAGTTCGCAGGCAACATTATGACCTATGGCGAACACGGACGAAATATGCTGATACTGAATGGTTTCAAGCCAGAAAAGGTGGATGTGATTTGGAATTCGTTAGATTACGACTCGATGGTGCAGTTCCGAGATAAGGAGATTGACCGCACGATTATGAGATATTATTTCGGAAACGACGACCCCGTAATGATTTTTGTCGGTCGATTGACTGAAAATAAAAATATTGAGATGCTGGTTCAGGCGCTCGCAGAGCTAAACAACAAAGGTGTGAACTGCAACCTGATGCTCATTGGCGACGGCCCATTGATGAACAAACTGACCGATATGTGCCGCCAACTCAACATCGAAGACCGCGTGTGGTTCTATGGCGAATGTTATGACAATCAGTTTCTCTCTATCGCGCTGCGCAACAGTGCGTTATGCGTCAGCCCCGGGAACGTAGGGCTCACAGCCATTCACGCGCTCACGTTCGGAGTCCCGGTCATTACACACAATCGTGCAGAGATGCAAATGCCAGAGTTCGAGGCAGTTATCCCCGACAAAACAGGCGACCTGTTTGAATATGGAAATCTGAATGACTTAGTGGATAAGTGCAGCGTGTGGCTGCAAAAGATGAGTTCAGCAGAGAGCGCAGACAAATGCCGCAGAGAATGTATGTCTGTGATTGACAACAGATTCAATCCCCACAACCAACTGAAATTGATTAAGGAATCACTTAGAAAAATACTCGGTTAGAATTCGTGCGGCGCGGCTGCCGACAACTGCGCACAACTCGTCGTAGCTCGCCTTTCGAACATTTGCCACAGAACGAAAATGTTTCAGCAGTTTAGTTGCAGTCTGCTCGCCAATACCCTTAATGTCAAGCAGTTCACTCTGAATAAAACCTCGCGAACGCTGATTGCGGTGGAACGTAATGCCGAAGCGGTGAGCCTCGTCACGAATATGCATCAGCACTCGCAGAGTCTCGGAATTTTTATCGAGATAGTACGGCGTAGAATCGTTCGGAAAAAAGACCTCCTCCAAACGTTTTGCCAAACCAATCAAAGCCACCTTACCCGTCAAACCCAACTGCTCAAACACCTCGTAAGCCTTAGATAGTTGCCCCTTACCACCGTCAACTACAACAAGTTGAGGCAACTCGGCACCCTCCTCTATCAAACGAGAATATCGTCGTGTGATTATCTCCTGCATCGTAGCAAAGTCATCGGCACCGACTACGGTCTTGACATTGAAATGACGATACTGCGAACGCGCCGGACGTCCATCTCGAAAGACTACGCACGCTGCAACAGGATAACTGCCCTGAATATTCGAGTTGTCAAAGCACTCGATATGACGCGGTTGCTCACTAAGATATAGGTCTTTTTTCATCTGCTCCATCAGGCGCTCGACCTTTAGCTCAGGATTTTTCTTATCCTGATAAACCAGCTGCTCGGTGCGGTATGTTCGGCAATTCTTCTCTGCCAACTCCAGCAACCGCAACTTGTCGCCACGCTTGGGAACTACGAATTTGACATTCTCGAACAATTCCTCATCTGACGGAACAAATGGTACCACAACCTCACGACTCAGAGGTTCGTTCATTTCGGTCGAGATACGAGAAATCGCAAACGACAGCACATCGTCCAACTGCTCGTCCAGACCGAGTTTCATCTCAAAGGTCATCGAACTGACTACATTCCCGAGCCTGATTTTCATATAGTTGCAATAAACAACCATTTCATCTTTAAGCAGATAGAATACATCACACGTACCAACCGTAGGATTAACCACAGTCGACTTGCTTTGAAAATTCTCTAACTGTTCGATTTTCTCCTTAAATCGCTGAGCCGACTCAAACCTCAACTGCTCGGCAGCCAACATCATCTCCGCCCGCAACGAATCGGTCACAGCCTTGAAATTACCCCTCAGGATATTCTCTACGGCGGAAATCGACTCGGCATACTTCTCTCGAGAGATGTGCCCCGCACACGGAGCACTGCACAAACCGAGGTGATATTTCAGACAGACTCCAAACTTACCCTGCGCCACCGACTCCTCGGTGAGATGATACCTGCACGGGCGCAGCTTGTAGATACTACGCACCGATTCGAGCAACATCTTCTGGATATAGACCGTAGCATAGGGGCCAAAATAGCGAGTACCATCTTTTACCAGACGGCGGGTTGAGTAGATTCTTGGGAAGGGTTCGTTGCTGATAGCTATCCACGGGTAGGTCTTGTCGTCCTTGAGCATTATGTTGTAGCGCGGTTGCAGCTCCTTAATCATATTGTTCTCGAGCAACAACGCCTCCGCCTCGCTATTTACGACAATATGGCGGATATCCTCAATCTGACGCACCAGAACTTTGAGCCTGCCCTGCTGCTGGTCAATGCGCATAAAATATGACGAAACCCTGCGCTTGAGCGACTTCGCCTTGCCGACATAGATAATCTTTCCGTCGGCATTATAAAATTGATATACGCCCGGCGACTGTGGCAGAAGCGAAACCTTCTCCCTGAGTCGCGTCAGGCGTATATCCTCTTTCATATCAGTCGTTAAGACTATTTTCTGATTTTTGCGATCAATCCTGTGAGCACATTGCCCGGACCACATTCAACAAACTCTTCAGCACCGTCAGCCAACATATTTTGTACTGATTGTGTCCAGCGAACTGAAGCAGTGAGTTGTGTAATCAGGTTTTGACGAATTTCATCTGGATCAGTGTGCGGTTTAGCATCAACGTTTTGATAAACAGGGCAAACCGGAGCCTGGATCGGAGCCTCAGCAATAGCCTTAGCCAACTCTTCACGAGCCGATTCCATCAGCGGAGAGTGGAATGCACCACCCACATTCAGACGCAATGCGCGTTTTGCACCTGCAGCCTTGAGTTGTTCGCACGCAGCATCTACGGCTTCAACTTCGCCAGAGATAACGATTTGTCCCGGGCAGTTGTAGTTTGCAGCAACAACCACACCTTCAACGCCTGCGCAGATCTCTTCAACCTTTTCATCTGCCAGACCCAAAATCGCAGCCATCGTAGAAGGACGCTCTTCGCAAGCCTTCTGCATAGCCAATGCACGTTTGTGAACCAATCTCAAACCATCTTCGAAAGAGAGCGCACCAGCAGCAGTCAATGCTGAAAATTCTCCCAAAGAGTGACCTGCAACCATATCTGGTTTAAACTCTTCGCCCAAAGCCTTAGCCGAAAGCACCGAGTGGATAAACACAGCCGGTTGAGTTACGCGAGTCTGTTTCAACTCTTCTTCAGTTCCTTCGAACATTATTCGAACGATATCGAATCCTAAGATACGGTTTGCTTCATCAAAAAGTTCTCTTGCCTGTGGATTAGTTTCATACAGGTCTTTACCCATTCCAATGAATTGAGCTCCCTGACCGGGAAATACATAAGCCTTTTTCATCTTGATAAATGTTTTTAACACTGCAAATTTATACATTTTTTAATCAAAACAAAAAACTTGAAAAAAGGTTTGCATAAAAAGTTGGTAATCATAAAGGGTTTTCGTAAATTTGTGCTACCTAAAAACAGAACAAATTATGTCAAAATTCGAAGTTCGAGGCGGCACTCCCCTCTGTGGCGAGATTACACCACAAGGTGCCAAAAACGAAGCATTACAGATAATTTGCGCTACGCTGCTCACGGCAGAACGCGTAGTGGTGAGAAACATTCCAGACATTGCAGACATTCGCCAACTGATTGGTTTGATGAAAAATCTCGGTGTAAAAGTCGAACAACTGAACCGTTCGGACTACGCATTCACAGCCGAGAGCATCGACCTTGAATATCTCAAAAGCGAGCAGTTCAAAACCGACGCTGCACGACTGCGCGGCTCGGTTATGATGGTCGGACCGCTGACTGCGCGCTTCGGCGAGGCTTACATTCCCAAACCCGGCGGCGACAAAATCGGCCGTCGCAGATTGGATACCCACTTTATCGGGCTGCAAAAACTCGGAGCCAAATTCAACTACGACCCCAACGACGGATTCTACTCAATTGAGGCTAAAAATCTGAAGGGTTGTTATATGCTGCTCGATGAGGCGTCGGTTACGGGCACTGCGAACATTGTGATGGCGTCGGTGCTGGCCGAGGGCACAACAACAATCTACAACGCAGCCTGCGAACCATACATTCAGCAACTCTGCAAGCTGCTCAACTCGATGGGCGCAAAGATTTCGGGCATAGCCTCGAACCTGCTCACAATCGAGGGTGTGAAAGAGCTGCACGGAGCCGAACACCGTATGCTGCCCGATATGATTGAGGTGGGCAGTTTCATCGGTCTGGCTGCGATGACCCGCTCGGAGATAACCATCAAAAACACAGGCTACGACGACTTGGGCATCATTCCCGACCAATTCCGCAGAATGGGTATCACAATCGAACGCAGAGGTGATGATATCTACATTCCGCGTCACGACCACTACCAAATCGAAAGTTTCATCGACGGCTCGATTATGACCATTGCCGATGCGCCGTGGCCGGGACTCACGCCCGACCTGCTGTCGGTATTCTTGGTTGTAGCGACTCAGGCAAAGGGCTCGGTGCTGATTCACCAAAAAATGTTCGAGAGCCGACTCTTCTTCGTGGACAAACTCATTGATATGGGAGCCCAGATTATCCTGTGCGACCCACACCGAGCTACGGTCATAGGCCACGACCACGCGATAAACCTGCGAGCTACGACAATGTCCTCTCCGGATATTCGCGCCGGGGTTGCGCTGCTGATTGCAGCCCTCTCGGCAGACGGTCGAAGCATAATACAAAACGTTGAACAAATCGACCGCGGATATGAAAACATCGACCAGCGTCTGAATGCCCTCGGAGCCAACATTATCCGAATAGATTAACCTGTCTAAAATAACCATCAAATGCCCGAATAACACTACAAAATTTTCGGGCATTTTTTATTTTTTAAAAAATAGGTCTAAGTCGTTGCGTGGCAAAAAAAAAATCACGAACTTTGAAGCGTATTTTGTTACAAAATTCCCCAACGTATGAAACGAGGAATATTGGCTGTGATAGCGACTGGTGTTACAATGATTAGCGCAACAACATCGGACAAGGCACAAGAGTTGAGACTCTTGAGCAAAATTGTCGATTTGGGCAAGGTCGAATATGCACAACAGGTGCAGACTCAGATTGTCTACACCAACAACGGCAAGTCGCCACTGATGCTGCTCGACGTGGAGTCTGAGTGCAACTGCGTCAGTTTCAAGTGGAACAAAAAACCTATCAAGGCAGGAGAACAAGATACGATTATGATATATTTCAAGTCGAAACAACCCGGCGTTTTTTACAAAATGGCTAACATTAAGACTAATGCCGGTAAGGAAAATTTTTCGATAAAGGGCGAAGTATTGAGTAAGGGCAAAAAACAATAAGATGCTATGAGAGTTGGATTTGATGCAAAACGAGCATTCTTTAACAATAGTGGACTTGGAAATTACAGCCGCAGCACTATCGAGCTTCTGGCAAAAGAGAAGGCCGAACACAGCTACGTACTGTTCACTCCCAACCACGAAAACAGAAGCGATTTCGAAGTTCCCCAATCGGTGAAGGTTGTCTACCCACGCCGAATCATAAAGGCCTTTGAAAAGTGGTGGCGATATGTGAGAATGGTGAGGACTCTGAGAGAAAACAAAATCGATCTGTATCACGGACTGAGCAACGAACTGCCCTATGACATCAGACGCAGCGGTGCAAAGTCGATAGTCACAATGCACGATATTATCTTCGTCCGCTATCCAAAGCTCTACAAGCCGTGGGATAGGTGGATTTATTCGAAAAAATATCGACGCAGCTGTGCGCTCGCTGACCGAATCATCGCAATCAGCCAGCAGACAAAAAACGATTTGGTTCGGTTTTGGAATATATCGCCCGAGAAGATTGACGTAGTGTATCAGGGTTGCAACCCGATATTTTACGAAAAAATCAGCGAGGAGGGAAAACGATTCGTGCGAAAGAAATACAACCTGCCCGAACGTTTCATATTGAGCGTGGGTACGGTCGAGGAGCGAAAGAACGTGATGCTCGTAGTAAAAGCAATGGCGCAGCGGGGAATAAGAATTCCGCTGGTGGTCTGTGGCAAGTGGACTCCGTATAAGGAGCAGATTAACAATTATGCCGAGGCTAACGGCATTGACCATTTGCTGCACTTTTACAACAACATCAACTCGAAGGATTTGCCTGCGATATACCAGATGAGCGAGTGTCTGGTCTATCCCTCAATATTCGAAGGGTTCGGCATTCCGATTATCGAGGCTATGAACTCGGGAGTGCCTGTGATAACCTCGCTGGGGGGAGTATTCCCCGAAACGGGCGGTGATGCCTGTATGTACATCGACCCGCTGAGTGTGGACGAAATGGCCGAAGCACTGACTCGCATTCTGTCCGATGTGGAGTTCCGCAACGAACTGATTAGCCGTGGATATGAACACGTTAAAAAGTTCAGAGAGGAGCGAATCGCAGAGAATATAATTGAAGTTTACGAAAAGACATTAAGACAATAAATAACAAAAACATACATAACAATGATTGACGAATCAACAACCCGTACCGAGGAGAAATCACTGAACTTCCTCGAAGAGATAATCGAAAAGAGTATTGCCGAAGGAAACACCCGAGTACAGACTCGTTTCCCGCCGGAACCCAATGGTTACCTGCACATCGGACACGCTAAGTCGATTTGTTTGAATTTCGGATTGGCAAAAAAATATAACGGATTGTGCAATCTGCGTTTCGACGATACAAACCCCGTAAAGGAGGATACCGAATATGTGGATTCTATCAAAGAAGATATCAAATGGTTGGGGTTCCAATGGGCAGGCGAATACTACGCATCGGACTACTTCCAGCAACTCTATGATTGGGCTGTGGAGCTCATCAAAAAGGGTAAAGCATACGTAGACGACCAGACTCAGGAGGAAATCCGCCTGGGACGCGGCACCGTAACCGTACCGGGTAAGGAATCACCGTGGCGTAACCGCTCGGTAGAAGAAAACCTCCGCCTGTTCGAAGAGATGAAAGATGGAAAATACGCAGACGGCGAAAAGGTGTTGCGAGCTAAAATTGATATGGCTCACCCCAATATGTTGTTCCGCGACCCGATTATGTACCGCATACTGCACAGCGAACACCACCGTACAGGTAACAAGTGGTGCATCTACCCGATGTACGACTATGCACACGGCGAGTCTGACTCAATCGAGCGCATCACTCACTCAATCTGTACTTTGGAATTCGACGTGCACCGTCCATTGTATGACTGGTTCATCGAACAGCTGGGCATCTACCCAAGCCACCAATATGAATTTGCGCGTCTGAATCTGACATACACAGTTATGTCTAAGCGTAAATTGCTACAACTGGTGAAGGAAAACTACGTCAGCGGCTGGGACGACCCCCGTATGCCAACAATCTGTGGTCTGCGCAGAAGAGGTTATACTCCGGCATCAATTCGCGCATTCGCTGAAAAAGTGGGCGTAGCAAAACGTGATAACGTAATCGACTTGGGTCTGCTCGAATTCTGCATCAGAGAAGACCTCAACAAGAGCGCAGAACGTCGAATGGTTGTTCTCGACCCGATTAAGGTTGTCATCACAGACTATCCCGAAGGCAAGAGCGAAACAATGAGTTGCGTAAACAACCCCGAAGATGAATCGGCAGGTCGCAGAGATGTAACATTCTCGAGAGAACTCTACATCGAACGCAGCGACTTTATGGAAAATCCGCCTAAAAAATTCTTCCGTCTGAGCGTTGGCAGCGAAGTTAGATTGCGCTACGCATACATCATCAAGTGTGAAGAGGTAATCAAAGATGCTGATGGCAATATCATCGAGTTGCGCTGTACACACGACCCGATGTC
>JAZOQL010000028.1:0-3236 GCA_045656065.1 Rikenellaceae bacterium
ACGTGGCGCTGAGGCTGTTGAGGACGTACCGTTTCCTTTGGCTCAGGCATTGTCAAACAACAATTTTCCTTACCAGCTGCCAATAATGCAATCAAGGTGTTGTTTGAACCGTCTTTCTTGACTTCTATGCCCTTCAACGAGATGTGTGTGTCCTTAGCTAAACGGACTTTCTCTATCTTGGTACGTTTGGTGAACGCTTCTTCGAAATTTTTCAGATTGGTTCCTCCGCCAGTAATTACAGCACCAGCCAACAGCTTGTTGTCATAGCCTGACAAGACGATTTGATTAGTGATGTTATCAAAAATTTCGTTGAGACGAGCTTCCACGATATCTTCTAACAGAATGGCATTGATGGAGCAACGTCCGTCCAAGTTGAATGCCTTGTTCTCGTCATCGTTTTCCTTGGGTTCAGTGTATGCTTTTGCAAAGCGAATCTTGAGCGCTTCAGCATCTTCCTCTTCTATTTGTTGGCTGCAGATGTCACGGGTAATGTTGTTTCCGCCCAATGGAATAACGGCCAAGTGACGAAGAATGTTGTTCTTATACACAGAAACTGTTGTTGTATCTGCTCCGAAATCCACCAAAACGCATCCTGAACGCTTTTCGGTGCTGGTTAGTACTGCATCGGCAAGTGCTAAAGGTGCAATCAAGTCTTCGGCATCTTCCGCAATTTCAATAGGTACCAAGTCGCAGCATTGGCTGATGTTTTCTTTTACATTCTTACGCGCGATGATGTTCAAGAAACGAGCTTCGATATGATCAGTTTGGACACCTACAGGCTCAACGGTCAAGTCGTTCCCTACCTTGTATTCTTGTGGAGCTACTCCTAATATTTGATAGCCAACGATTGGAATGGCCCGGTTGCTGTCTTTCAACGAGTCGATAAGCTCTTGTGATATCTTAGTCTCTTCGTCCAAATGACGGACTTCCGTATTACGGATAGTACGGAGTGATTGGCCACCCATTCCTATATATACTTTACCTATTGAAGCCTTCAGTGTCGATTCAAGTTTCTTGATTATCGAAGTAAGGCTCTGCGTGGTCTTGTCCAGATTATAGATTACGCCTTTTCGAATACAATCGGTGGCGTTTTCGGTGGCTGTTGCCAATATTTGTATACTTCCGTCTGGAAGTTTTTTCCCTGCTATGCCGGAAATCTTGGATGATCCCAGTTCTATCGCTACAATGAAATCTGTTACTGCCATATCTTACTTCTCTTTTTTTGTACAAATTATCTGATTATTAAACTCAAGGCTGATGCGGCTGTATTTATTCCAACCGATTTCATTCAACCCTTTCTTGTAGAAAGTTTTCAGCCTTTTAAACTTGCTGTCGTAATTTCCCGGTTTCCCCAGGAATATGATGTGGTCACCCACTCTTGGAACCAATTCCAATTCCTTTGCTTGGGTGACATTGATTTGTTGTATCTGTGCTTGCCACAAAGGATGTTCTCTTAAATACATACCGAATTCGTATAGTTCTTTAGTAGCAAAAGCTTTAGTCACATAACCAGTAACTATCGCCACATCGGCCGCACTTTCTGGAATAGGCATTGTTTGACCTTTGATGTCAATGTAGTAGTTTTCACCATTAGCAGCCATAACTCTAAGGAGAGGTAAGCGTTGGGTTATTTCGATGCCTATCTGATTGTCAGACGTCCGATAACATTCCGCATTGCTGATAAGAGGATGCTTCTTGAGCTCATCCTCCAGTTTGCGGGTGTTGATGTCATTGAGTTTTTTATCTATGGGAGATAACTTTTTTGTATTCAAAATTCGAAGAATCTCCCGTTTGGTTATGAACCCGTAGTCAATGCTGTCATTAATGACCAATTCCATACCTGCACAAGTCTGTCCATCAGACTTGCCATTCAATACTGTTACTGCCATTGCCAAATAAACAGTAATCAGTATCAGGAATAGGAATATGAAAAGTTTTTTTAGCATTGTTCCTTCAATATTTCACAGATTTGGGGAGCATAATTTTCGATGTCGCCCGCACCTAAGGTTATTAACACTTCTATTTCTTTGCTCTTGAGGATGTCAAGTATTTCTTCTTTCTTGCATAAAGTCTTTTCAATACCCGATCGCAAATTCTCATAAATAAGTTCACTGCTGACACCTTCAATTGGCAGTTCTCGAGCTGGATAGATGTCCGTCAAAATGACTTCATCGAGCAACGAAAGGCTGTCGGCGAATTCTTGGTAGAAATCGCGTGTGCGAGTGTAGAGATGAGGTTGGAATACACCTGTTAGTTTTTTATCTTCATACAAGGCTCGCATCGAAAGGATGCTTTGTTTGATTTCTTCCGGATGGTGAGCATAGTCGCTCAGATAAACTACCTTGTCTGTCTTTATCTTGAAATCGAATCGGCGATCAACTCCTCGGAAAGAAGCCATTCCTGCTTTGATTTCCTCATTCTCTACTCCGCTTAGCTGTGCCAATGCCATAGCTGCGATGCCATTTTCGATATTGATGGCTACGGGGACTCCCAATTGGATATCTTGAATATTACCCAAAGGCGAAACGAAATCGAAGAATATTTCACCACCACCGATACGTACATTTTCAGCATGGAAGTCTCCTCCTTCACGAGAATAGGTGTAGATTGTTACGCCTTCTTGTAAGCGTGGGGCCAATTTGATACCTTGGCGTACGATCAATGCACCTCCCGGTTGGATGAGTGACGTATAGTGATTGAAACTTTCCAAATATGCTTCTTCCGTGCCATAGATATCTAAGTGGTCTGCATCTGTTGCGGTAATGACCGTAGCAAATGGAGTTAACCAATGGAACGAACGGTCGAACTCATCGGCTTCAATGACGATATATTCGCTGGTATCTGACAGCAGAAGGTTAGTACCGTAGTTCTTTGATATACCGCCTAAAAAAGCGTTGCAACCCACTTTAGATTGATGCAACAAATGAGCGGCCATACTTGAGGTCGTTGTCTTTCCGTGTGTACCGGCTGCACATAATCCTTTGCCCGAGCGAGTTAGCATTCCCAATACTTGAGCGCGCTTGTGAATGGTAAAGCCGTTTGTACGGAAGTATTGTAACTCAGAGTGAGTGTCGGGAATGGCTGGGGTGTAAACGATTAGCGTTGTCTCTGCATCTAGAAAATCGCTGCCGATTAGTTCCACAGACTCTTCGTAATGAATCTGTGCCCCTTCTTCAATCAGTCTTTCGGTCAGTTCACTGGGTGTACGATCATAGCCGCCCACTTTCTTACCTTTC
>JAZOQL010000029.1:0-1886 GCA_045656065.1 Rikenellaceae bacterium
CCTGTCGTTGTCGATAAAATGATGACGGTGCTCGGTGGAAATATGCGCACAAATGCGCTGAACGAGATTGCGAAGTGGTCTGCCGAAAAAGTAATAACACGACTTGAAAGCATTCCAGATTTTAAACAGCGCAATTCAACCGAGCGAAAAACGTTGGTCGAATTTTGGAAAGCGTGGCTTGCGAATCCAGTAGTCCCTACTGTTAATGCAACAGAATTGTCTGCGGTTGAAAGAAACGAGTTTATCATCAAAGACAATGTTTCATTCGGTAATTGGGACTACGATATGCTCGCGAATAATTTCGACAATTCAGCATTGCAGAACTGGGGTGTTGACGTATGGAATCCGCAACCATTTACGCAAAATTCGGATAATCCGCAACCTCAGCAGCAACCTACTGCTGGTTGTTATTCTACTCCGTCAGATGCGGAAAATGATGGCGAATTTGAAGAAAGTTTACCGCCAGAATTGCAAGGGATAGACCTAACTGCTGATGAATTGCCGAAAATTCAAGGCACTGACGAAAAACCGATGGAGCGTGTGATTATCGTGTACCCTAAAGGCGAAGGAGCGAAAGTGGCGGCATTGTTGGGCATTGAGAAAATTGACAAGATTATCTACGACTTTGGCGAAATAGTAAAGCAATAGTGACCTACGCTGAATATATAGAATATCACCTACAAGGCGACGCAGGAGTTGAGGAACGTATGATTTCCTCGCTCGCCAAGCATTATGCCTTGTCCGAGTGGGACTCGTTCCGGCTCATCTATTTCTACACTATGACCTACCACATACCGAGTGCGCTCGCTATGCTGATTGAAGGCGAAAGGGATATGAAAAAACTCCACTTCCGTACTGACCGCAGATATACGAGATGTAATGGAACATACGACCGACTTCTGAAAGAACTCAGCGCAGATAAATTTACAAGACTGCAACAAGTTACAGATACGGTACAAGCGTATAAGGAAGTAAGTAGTTGGTACTTTTTCGGCAGATACGCGGCTTATTTATACCTTGAAGTATATTGCAACGTGTTCCACCCTAATTGGGTTGACAACCTCATTCCCGATTGGGAACAAGACGAAAACTACACGAAAGGTGCTGTTTTAATCGTAGGGAGGTACGATATTGCCGAACTCAATAATTTCCTTGACAACGCTAAAAAGGACACAAAAGACAATGTTTTTGCGCTTGAAACCTCGTTGTGTGCTGTCGAGAAAATCCGCAAGGGTACACGTTACAACGGCTACTACACTGAGCGTATGCTTAACGAGGCAGCGGAAAACACAAAGTACGGTAACTTGATTATAACGTTGACAAAATGAGAAAAGTCGTATTAATAACAGGAACAAACGGAGTCGGCAAGACATCAGCTATGCGCTGTTTGATAGACAAATGTGGCGGAATCGCTAAGGTGACAGAAGACAATGCCGTTATATTTCTTGCTGACGGGAAATGCGCTGTCGGTGGCGGCTTGAGCGGCAAAGGAAATTACTATGGGATTGACGTAAAAAGGAACACCAAGTGTTTAGAGCCGATATGCCGCAAGGCGCTTGATACGTGCG
The DNA here is from genome assembly GCA_045656065.1 of Rikenellaceae bacterium. Taxonomy (GTDB): domain Bacteria; phylum Bacteroidota; class Bacteroidia; order Bacteroidales; family Rikenellaceae; genus CAJGBR01. Next base: position 1,569 of record JAZOQL010000029.1, read on the forward strand.
ACACCGTATTCTGCGAAGGCGCATATCTCCACACTTTTGGCTTGAATTTATGCCGTGCCTTGGCTCTTGCTGATAAAGGATATGTGATTTGTTTGTATTCAGACTACGAGACAATAAACAGTCACCTAAAGCAGCGAGCTGGAAAAGGTATTAATAAAAATATAATCAACAGGCAACGGTGCGCGTTATCTTCGGCAGCAAAGTTCAGTAATATTGGTTACAACGTGATGCTTATCAACACCGCCGACTACACGCCCGAAATGATAGCGGATAAGATACTTAAATTTTCCGATGTGGACGGTTTACAACGATAAGACG
>JAZOQL010000030.1:0-7905 GCA_045656065.1 Rikenellaceae bacterium
TACCCTTGTAGTATTTGTTCAAATCCACAGGATAGATATCCGGAGCCTCCTGGAAGAAACGTCCCTGATAGTGCCACGGCATCATCTCTTCGGGTTTAATTTTGAATCTGCGAGCCAAAATTGCGTCCATTTCAGCCTTCAGATTTGCAAAACCGTCGCGAGTCATATCGTCCAACTCAGTAAACAGAGCCGAGATTTCATCAGGATTCTGACCCGACAGCTCGAGACTCATCTTGTGGAAGTTTTCAAATCCGAGCGAACGTGCAACCTCGTTGCGCAACTTTACGATTTCCACCACATCCTGAGCCACTACTCTACCAATGGCCTTATGAGCCAACCAGACTGCCTGCAAATCTGCATTCACCGTCGAGGTTCTAAGGATATTTTCCACCTCGTTATCGGTGATTTTCTTACCCTTGTAGTCGGCTCTGAACATCGAGTATTTCTGCTCGAGTTTCGACGAGCGCTCGATAATTTCATTCAACAACTTGGTGTCAGCCTGATTGCCCAAGAACATATTATAGACTATGTTCAGTTGGCGCAACAACAGCGAATCTTTGATATTGCCACTCTCTTTAAGAGTTTTCAGCTCATTGAACACAACCTTATCCGAGGTAATGGCTGTTAATCGCTGATTTTCCTGAGCATACTTTTCAAACTGCGACTCATCGCCTTCGGTCGTACCCAACCAATAGGCTTCGGCCGCAGCAGTTCTGACAGGCTGTATCTTAGCCTGAAGATTATCCAATAACTGTTTCAGTTTCATTTCATCTTGATTTTGACAGCTGCACAGCGCCACACAAGCAGCCGTAACAGCAAACAGAGTTCTCTTCATATATCAAATTTAGGTTACAACTTTTTTCTGCAATCTATTTCAAACTACCCTTGTCCTCTGGCAGCGAGTAGGTCTTAATCAACAACGTATCCGATTTTCTTTCAGGCCAGGAGATGTTATTATTTTTCTCGAAGAAATTTTCATTATAGAGCTTTCCTTTCCACAGGCTATCCCTATCGAACAGTGCGATTTTGAGATTATCATAACAGATAACGCCTCGGAAAATCGAATTGTCAAAATGCTCGGAATTTACTCCGTAATAGGATATTCTCAGCGAATCTGACACTGACACTGCCAACGCATTTCCGACATTGAATTCGGATGCAGCACACCTCACCTGCTCGAGCAAGGTCGAGTCCATTGGTGTGAGATAGAGTTTTTTCTCCCATTTCCCACGCCACGAGTGCCACGCAATTATGTTATCGAAACCCGTTTTATAGTAGATAACATAGCGGCGAGAATCTATTCTATGGTAGTGAGGATTACGACCTCTGAAATTTTTTGGTCCCAAATCGCTCAATGAATTGGGCACATATCCGTGGTCTACTTTATAATCGTCTATCCAACCTATAATCTCCTTATTTCTACCCTCTTCAACCTTTAAAAAAACATAGCCACAATACCACACAACGACCAACGCCACAATGATTCGGAATGTCCGACTCTTGAATTTTATATTTTGACGCAAGTCCATAGCTACATTATAATGAATTTATTGTTGTTCTGATTGCACTAAGGTTTTTCAACAGTCCCTCCATCAAATCGAGTCGCAACATATTTGCGCCGTCAGATTTAGCACGGCTTGGTTCGGGGTGAGTTTCGATGAACAAACCGTCGCAACCTGCTGCAACCGAGGCGCGTGCAATGGTTTCAATCATCTGAGGCTGACCGCCTGTTACGCCCGACGATTGGTTAGGCTGCTGCAGCGAGTGGGTAATGTCCACAATAACGGGATAGCCCGTAGTCTGCATCAGTGGAATAGAACGCATATCCACAATCAGGTCGGTATATCCGAACGTAGTTCCGCGGTCGGTGAGCATAACCTTGTCATTGCCCGCTGATGCCACCTTATCCGCAGCAAAACGCATCGCTTCGGGCGAAAGGAATTGTCCTTTTTTGATGTTTACCACGCGACCGGTCTGAGCTGCAGCCAGCAGCAGGTCGGTCTGACGACACAGAAATGCCGGAATCTGCAACACATCTACATACTCGGCAGCCATCTCAGCCTCCTCCGGATTGTGTATATCGGTCACCACGGGGACATCGAATTCGCGTTTAACCTTCGCCAGCAATTTCAGAGCCTCGACATCTCCAATTCCCGTAAACGAATCGTTACGCGAACGGTTTGCCTTTCTGTACGATGCCTTAAATATGTATGGAATTTTGTAACGGTCAGTCAATTCGCACATTTTTTCGGCTACGGTCATAAGCAACTGTTCATCTTCCACTACGCAGGGGCCTGCCAACAGGAAGAACATTCCGCTGTCTGTGTGTCGAATTTTGTCTATCGACTTTAAAATATCATTTCTCATATCAATTTATTTGTATTTATCTTTCCAAAGTTCATTCAATCTTTTAGCCATTTCCGACTCGCGGGGGTTATCGCTCGGAGTCCAAAATCTGTGCCCCACAACACCGTCCGGCATAAATTCCTGAGCAACAAAGTGTCCCTTATAGTCGTGTGAATATTTGTAATCTCGCCCGTATCCCAATTCATTCATCAGTTTTGTCGGAGCATTTCTCAAATTCAGCGGCACAGGTCTGTTCGTTGTATCATTATTGACAAATTGCAGAGCCTCATTTATAGCCTTGTAAGCCGAGTTGCTCTTGGGACTCGATGCCAAATATATCGTAGCCTCAGCCAATGGTATTCGTCCTTCGGGCATCCCTATTTTGGACACCGTATCAAAGCAGGCATTGGCAATGAGCAACGCATTGGGATTGGCCAATCCTATATCCTCCGAGGCTGAAATAACCAATCTGCGAGCAATAAATTTCGGATCCTCGCCACCGGCCAACATTCGCGCCAGATAGTATATCGCAGCATTCGGGTCGCTACCGCGAATCGACTTGATGTAAGCCGAAATCACATCGTAGTGTTGCTCAGACTTTTTGTCATACAGCGCAATGTTTTGTTGAAGCGTTTCGGTCACAAGTTTATCGTTAATGACCACTTCGCCCGCTGTCGAACCACAAAGCATATCCAAGATATTGAGCAACTTACGAGCATCTCCGCCCGAAAATCTGAACATTGCATCGGTCTGCTCTACAACTATTTTACGTTCCTTGAGAATCACATCTTGACTCAGCGCACGATAGAGTATCTTTTCGAGGTCGGCTACGCCCATTGACTCGAGCACATATACCTGACATCTCGACAACAGCGGTGTAATCACCTCAAACGAAGGATTTTCAGTTGTAGCTCCAATCAGTGTAACCACTCCCCTCTCTACGGCACTCAGCAGCGAATCTTGCTGCGACTTGTTGAATCTGTGAATTTCATCAATAAACAACAACGGTGATGGCGCATTGAAAAATCGCTCTGAGCCGGCACGTTCCAACACTTCGCGCACATCTTTCACTCCCGAACTAATGGCACTCAGAGTAAAAAATCTGCGTCCTGTTGCCGTAGCAATCAACTGTGCCAGAGTTGTTTTACCCACTCCCGGAGGCCCCCACAATATAAACGACGGCACATTCCCCGATTCAATCATTCGGCGAATGACACCACCCTCGCCCATCAAGTGCGACTGTCCAATATATTGGTCAACACTTTGAGGTCTAAGGCGCTCGGCCAACGGAATATTACTCTGCATTGTTATATATTATATATAATTTTTCTGCCAATCCAACGGCTCAACTCTCCAATCAAAAAGATAGGTGATGTATATGCAAAGATTTCAACCCAAGTTCTTAAACTGAGTGGTTCGGTTCTAAACACATCGCCACCAAAACTTACTATTATTATCTGACCAACAAGAATCAATAGTGCGACAAAGACAAACGGCAAATTCTTGTGCAGTTCTTTGAACGCAGATTGATTTGTCCCCAAAGTCTTGGCATTGAACAGATTCCAGAACTGCAACATCACAAACACGGTAAAGAATACGGTAAGCGAATGTCTCGACATTTCAACACTCATCACGAACAACATCGCTATCAGCACAGCTACGAACAACGCGCCCACGCCGAATATTATTCGAGTCATCTGTTTTGTGATTATAAAGTCTGTCAATTTTCTTGGTTTATCTTTCATAACCAACGGATTAGGAGGCAGCGATGCCAATGCCGCAGCCGCAAATGTATCCATAATCAGATTTACCCATAACATCTGCGTAACGGTCAGAGGCGATTCTGTTCCGAAAATCGAGCCGAACAGCACAATAACCAGAGCTACAAAGTTGATAGTCAGCTGAAAAGCTACGAAACGTTGAATATTACGATACAACGAGCGACCCCACATTACAGCAGTTGCAATTGAATTGAACGAGTCGTCGAGCAGTGTGATGTCACTCGCCTCTTTGGCAACCGACGTACCGCTACCCATCGAGAGCCCAACCTGCGCAAAATTCAACGCCGGAGCATCATTCGTACCATCGCCCGTAACGGCTACGACCTCGCCACGCTGCTGCAACAGACGTACAAGACGCTGCTTATCCATCGGGCGAGCACGCGACATAATCTTCAGTTTTGCAACTCGTTGGAATGCTTCCTCATCGCTCAGAGCCTCGAACTCGGCTCCCGTAATTCTATTTTCCTCGCCATCTTCATCATTCCACAATCCAATCTGACGCGCAATTTCGCGAGCCGTATTCGGCGTATCACCCGTCACAATCTTAACCTGAATTCCTGCTGACAGACACTTGCCAACTGCTTCAGGCACATCATCACGAACAGGGTCTGAAATTGCTGTAATACCAACAAATATCAGTTCGCTACCCGAAGTCAGAGCCGCATCTACATCTGCCACATCATCTTTCACAGCCATATATGCGAATCCGAGTGTTCGCATCGCACGATTTTGATAGCCGAATAACTTTTGTTCCAACTCTTTAGCATATCCTTCAGGCGACGAAACCACGCCATCAATCAATATCTTATTACACTTCGAGAATACAATCTCTGGAGCCCCCTTGAGATACAACACACGACCCAATCCGCAGCCCGAATCCACCAGCGTAGCCATAAATTTGCGCTCGGTCGAGAACGGCAATCGGTCAACAATCACAGACTTTTCACGCAAGGCATTGTAATCCACACCATTAGACTCAAGCCACAACAACAGCGCACCTTCGGTCGGATTGCCGATTGTGTTTAGTTGCTCGCCCGTGCGGTCGATGTGTGCCGTAGTATTTGCTGCAATGCCCTCACGGATTATGTTGCTGGTGACATCATCGGTGAGTTTGCCCCCGACAAGCGAGAAAAATTCCGCTTCAGATACCTGCATTTTATTTTGAGTCAGTGTTCCGGTCTTGTCTGTACAGATTACCGTAGCTGCACCCATTGTCTCGCAAGCGTGCATCTTTCTAACCAAGTTATTGGTTTTAAGCATTCTGCGCATACTCAGGGCAAGACTAAGCGTGACGCTCATCGGCAACCCTTCGGGCACTGCAACAACAATCAGCGTCACGGCAATCATAAAGTTCTGGAGTATATTTTCCAACAATTCCAGCGGCAACCACGACTCAGCAAGCAGAACATTCACACCTGCTGCATAATAACCTACGACAGAGGCTGCTGCGAAGAAAACTACTCCTGTGAGCACATAAATCCAAGACGAACGGCTCATCATCTTTTCGATAGTTCGACTACTCTTTTTTGCGAGTCTCAGACCATCTTCAACTATCGAACCTATGACCTTAGCCAGAGCAATCAGAAATGCAACAACAAGCGAAACAAAGACCCAATTCTGAGCCTCAGTCAACGGCTGGGGCAATCCCTTAACATCCTTCACCAACAAGACTGCAAACATCAGGAATGCCAATGAGAAGCCTATAACGCTAATCATCTGCGCGAGTCGTTCGAGCTGCAAAGTCAGCGGAGTCTTCTCTTCAGACTTGACCGTAGATTGCTCAGCCACGCGGCCAAATTCCGTAGCGTCGCCAACCTCGGTTACTCTGATTGTGCCGTAACCTTCAATTACGGTCGAGCCCTTCATCAGTCGGTTTGACGGATATGTAGCCTCGGGGTGGAAGTGTGCAGGGTCGGTAGTTTTTGCTGCCGAAAGTTCGCCTGTCAGACACGATTCGTTAACCGTAAGCGACATTGAATCAATTAAGTCGCCATCTGCCGGCACCTCTTCACCCGTATCCAGAATGACAATATCGCCAACGACAACCTCGCTGCGTGGCACCTCTCTGACGCTACCCTCGCGACGCACCTTGACCATAACATCGTCGCTTGTGCGATTCAACATATCAAACTTGCGCGAAGCATCATACTCGAACCAGAATCCTACGCCCGTAGCCAAAATAATGGCGAAGAAAATACCTATTGTCTCTGCATATTCGTTCTCTATTACAGAGATGACCAGCGACAAGACTGCTGCGACCAACAGAACTCTGATTATCGGGTCGTTAAATTTTTCAAGAAACAAACGCCACACCGACTCCTTTTTTGGCGGAGTCAATACGTTTTGACCATACTTTTTTCTACTTTCGATGACCTGTTCTTGAGTCAAGCCATAATTTTCATTAATTTTATCCATAAATATCCTTTGATTCAAAATCTATCAATTCTGCAAATTTACAAAAAAATTTCCTTTTTCGAACTATCCAATTTCACAGCTACTGTCAATAATACGGTAAAGGCCAAAAGCGACGAACCTCCGTAGCTGAAAAACGGCAATGGAATACCAATTACGGGCATTACTCCAATAGTCATACCTATATTAATAAATAGGTGTACAAGAAATATCGACGCCACCGAATAGCAATAGACCCGACCAAATGCCTCGTGCTGACGCTCGCCCATCTTCATCAGCCTGAATATCAGCAGTCCGAACAGCAATATCACAATCATCGAGCCTAAAAAACCCCACTCCTCGCCAACGGTGCAGAAGATGAAGTCTGTGGTTTGTTCTGGCACAAAGTCATATTTAGTCTGTGTACCCTCAAGGTAGCCCTTGCCAAAGAATCCACCCGAACCGATTGCGATTTTTGATTGGTGTACATTATATCCCCAACGGTTAAGGTCAGATTCGACACCCAACAAATCGAGAATTCGCTTTTGTTGGTGAATCTGCATTTTGCTGAAGACATAATCAATCGAGAATGTAAATCCTATTGATGCCACAAAAAAGGCTGCTGCAAAGGCATAGTGGATAATCTGTTTCCGCCAGCTATACAACAGAACCAACGGTATGTATATTCCAACCGAAACCAACAACGAAGTGTAATAACTCATTTCGGTAAATGCACCTACTAAAAAATAGATTACAAGCGAAGTAAGTACAATGGCTGCTGCATATATGATGTTATCCTGCCAGCAGCGCGTCATAAGTGAACTTACGACCAATGTCACCATTAACAGCATAGCCAGAATGGCTATCGGCTCGAACAAAAACGAGAAGATAAACAGAGCAATCAGCACTATACCCACCACGTATATCCACGGATTGAGCCCCTCTCTGAACAACATAAACATAAACGAGAAGAAGACAATCGCCGAGCCTGTATCATTCTGCAACAAAATCAACATCAAAGGTAACCCTATCAATCCGATGACCTTAAGCAGCCAGTTGCGGTTTTTGAGATTAAACGAAAAATCGTTCATCAATCTGGACAACGCTAATGCTACGGTAAACTTAACGAACTCAGACGGCTGGAATCCGAAACTGCTGGTAAACATAATCCACGAACGAGCCCCCTTTTTTTCTTCCGCGAACAACAGAACACATACCAATATCAGCATACTGAGCCAATAGATCGGATAGGCCCAGGTGTAGTAATACTTACTATCGAGCAACATTATAAATATTGCCACCACCAGCGACACTCCGAACCACATCAACTGCGAGCCTGCGCGAGACGAGAAATCGAAAAAGCCTAATGCACTATCATATACTGCTG
>JAZOQL010000031.1:0-5851 GCA_045656065.1 Rikenellaceae bacterium
ATGTTGTTGGGTCGTCAATTGCGCGAGCTACGCACTCGGGTTCGTATATCCACGTTGGGCCAGAGGTCGGAGTCGCTTCGACTAAGGCCTTTACAGGTCAGGTTACTACGTTGGCAATGCTCACTATTACGGTGGCAAAAGAGCGTGGCACGATTACACACGAGCGCTATGTGCAGATGATTAAGGCTGTTCAGAGTCTGCCCGAAAAGATGCAGATTGTGCTGAAACAGCGCGAAAAAATCGAAGAACTTTCAAAAATATTTACATACGCCAATAACTTTATCTACTTGGGTCGCGGATATAACTACCCCGTAGCGCTGGAGGGTGCTCTGAAACTGAAGGAGATTTCGTATATCCACGCAGAAGGTTATCCCGCAGCCGAGATGAAACACGGGCCGATTGCGTTGATTGATGCCGAAATGCCGGTTGTGGCAATCGCAACATCGGATAGCATCTATGGCAAGTCGATATCTAATATTCAGGAGATTAAGGCTCGTTCGGGACGTATTCTGGCGTTGGTGAGCGAGGGCGACAATCAGATTAAGGACATTGTGGATTATGTAATCGAAGTGCCCGAAATTGATGAGTTTCTGGTGCCGATTTTGTCGTCGATTCCACTCCAGCTGTTGGCATACTTCATAGCAGTGAATAAGGGTCGAGATGTAGACCGTCCAAGAAATTTGGCAAAATCAGTTACTGTTGAGTAGAAATTTTACTACCTTTGTGCACTTTAATTAACGACAAACATAAATTTAGAGAGATAAGAATTATGGATTTGAATGAAATTTTGGCAGTGGCAGGCCAACCGGGATTGTTTAAATATGTAGCTCAGTCGACAAACGGTATAATAGTTGAGGCAATTGCAACAGGAAAGCGTACAAATTTCTCGTCGGCATCGAGAGTCAGCTCATTGGGACGAATCTCAGTTTATACAATGGAAGAGGATATGCCGCTGGAAAAGGTGTTTGCATCGTTCTACAACCTGACCGAGGCTAAGCCGACAATCAGTCACAAGTCGTCGCCCGAAGAGTTGAAACGTGTTTTTGCTGAGGCAGTGCCAAATTATGACCGTGACCAGGTGCGCGTGTCGGATATGGTGAAGATTGTGAATTGGTATAACATCTTGATGGAGAGTGGTTTGTATGAGCCTGCTAAAGATGAAGAACAAACAGAACAAGCTGAATAATTAACACATATTATAAACTCAGTCGAGCAGAGCAATTCCTAAGTGGAGTTGCTCTGTTTTTTTTGATGCAAAATGCAATTTCAGACTCGGTGAATGCGTTATTATAACTAACAATCAGAATATTAACTCGAATATTATAGATTATGAAAAAAGGTGTTTTTTTAGCAGTGGTTGCGCTGTCGGTTTTGGCAAGCGTAGCTACGACGTATGTAATGAACAGCAGATATGAGAAATCACAAAAAGGTGATATCGAAAAATCAGATAGAGATTCTACTAATGGTCAGATGCTGAGCGATTTGCCTGACTTGACTGCCGCAGCAAAACTCGGAGTCGAGGCCGTTGTGTACATTGAAAACATAACTAAAGGCGGCAGCTCGAGAGCCCGAGTCTACAAGTTTTTTGGCATTCCGTTCGTAGTTCCCGAAAATGAATCTGCGCGTGTGTCGAGTGGTTCGGGAGTCATTGTTTCGGAAGATGGGTACATTGTGACAAATAACCACGTGATAGATGGAGCCTCGGAGTTGAGGGTGACACTTAATGACAAACGCAGCTATCTGGCTAAGGTCGTATCGCAAGACCCCTCGACCGATATTGCTCTGCTGAAGATTGAGGAGTCGGGCTTGCATTGGTTGCCGTTTGGCGATTCGGACAGGTTGCAGCTCGGCGAGTGGGTGTTGGCAATTGGCAATCCGTTTAATCTGACATCGACAGTTACGGCCGGCATTGTCAGTGCAAAGGCTCGAAATCTGTATGTAAACAATTCTGAGTTCAGAATCGAGTCGTTTATTCAGACCGATGCTGCGGTAAATCCGGGCAACTCGGGTGGAGCGCTGCTCAATGTCCGAGGAGAAATAGTCGGGATTAATACCGTAATAAAATCACCAACAGGTAGTTATGCAGGATATTCATTTGCTGTCCCCGCATCAATCGTTTCAAAAATTGTAGATGATATGATAAAATATGGTTCGGTGCAACGAGGTGTGTTGGGTGTCTCAATGTTGGAAATTAATGATGAATTTGTTCGGAAGTATGGTCAGAAATATGGCATAGAGCGAGCAGAGGGTGTGCTGATTATGGGAGTTGCAGAAAATAGTGCAGCCGATGACGCTGGAATCGAACCGGGTGACCTGATTATGTCTATTGATAGTATCCAGACAAATAGCCCGTCGATGGCTCAGGAGATAATTGCGCAGCGACGACCTGACGATAAAATAAAAATTTCGATAAAAAGAGGTGGACAAGTGAAACATTTTGAGGTGGTGTTACGTAATAAGGGAGTCGGAACCGAACGTTAAGGTTCTGATGATTATTACTAAAAGTATCCCAAAGAAATAATGAGACAATTAAAAATTACAAAATCGATTACCAACCGCGAAAGTGCTTCGTTGGATAAGTATTTGCAGGAGATTGGCAAAGAGGATTTGATTTCGGTTGAAGAAGAGGTTGAACTTGCCCAGAAGATTCGCAAAGGTGATCAGAGTGCATTGGAGAAATTGACCCGAGCAAACCTGAGATTCGTGGTTTCTGTTGCTAAACAATATCAAAATCAGGGTCTTAGCTTGCCAGACTTGATTAATGAAGGTAATCTTGGATTGATTAAGGCTGCCGAAAAATTTGACGAAACAAGAGGTTTTAAATTTATTTCGTATGCCGTATGGTGGATTCGTCAATCTATTCTGCAGGCGTTGGCTGAACAGTCGAGAATTGTTCGTCTGCCGCTGAATCAGGTGGGTTCGCTGAACAAAATAAATAAGGCATTCGCTCGATTTGAACAGGAACACGAACGTACTCCATCGCCTGAGGAGCTGGCTGAACAGTTAGACCTGCCGAAAGAAAAAGTGGCTGATACACTGCGAGTTTCGGGTCGTCACGTGTCGGTTGATGCACCATTCTCAGATGGCGAAGACAACAGCCTGTTGGACGTGTTGGTGAATACCGACTCGCCGAATGCTGACCGCGGCCTGATTAACGAATCGCTTTATACTGAGGTGGATAGAGCGCTGTCGACACTCACCGAGCGCGAACGCGACATTGTTCGCTACTTCTTCGGAATCGGTTGCGCAGAAATGACCCTCGAGGAGATTGGCGAAGAGTTTGGTCTGACTCGCGAACGTGTGCGTCAGATTAAGGAGAAGGCTATCCGCAGATTGCGCCACAGTTCTCGCAGCAAGTTGCTGAAATCGTATTTGGGTTAATAACCATATAGAAAAATTTGAGAGAGCGTCCAGATAAACGTGTCGCTCTCTTTTTTTAGACCAATGAAGGGCGAAACTTATTTGACTCAAGATGGCTCGTCGAGCCTGAGACACAGCGTGTTGGGCGACTCGTACCATTCCGAGGGCGGCGCTGTGAGCGAGGCTCTGCACGTGTACATAGCGGCCGGTTTTGATTCGATTGAACAGAGTCAAGTTTCGATATTTGAGATGGGATTCGGTACGGGGCTGAATTGTGCGCTGACGCTGCAACGTGCCGCGCAACTGGGCGTTGTTGTCGATTACCACGCAGTTGAGTTGTATCAGATTGATTCAGACACTGTTAATGAATTGAATTATTTTTGGGAAGATGCAGCTATGCGGGCGATGTTCGAGTCGCTGCACACTGCCCGATGGAGTGACGCAGTGCAGATTACCGAAAATTTTAGTCTGACTAAATATCACGATTCATTGGAGCGTGTCAAGCCGACCGTAGCGTTCGACTTGATATATTTTGATGCATTTGCTTATGACACTCAACCCGAATTGTGGTCGCGCGAGGTCTTTGAACAGATGGCTGCAATGACAAAACAGGGTGGGGTATTGGTAACCTACTCGAGCAAGGGTGTTGTTAAACAAGCACTTAGAGATGCGGGATTCGAAGTCAAACGACTGCCCGGAGCCTGCGGAAAACACCATATGCTGAGAGCTGTAAAATTGTAATGCTATGATTAAAAAAACATCTGAATTTGAATATTATATTTGCAGTGAGGCTGAATTAACAATGGCCGAACGAGATGTGTTGCAGGTTGCGCGTTATGCTGCAAAGTCCTCATCTTATGCACCTTATTCAAATTTCCACGTCGGAGCTGCCGTACAGCTCGATGATGGGCAAATACTGGAAGGTGGTAATCAGGAAAACGAATCCTTCCCGGCAGGTCTGTGTGCTGAACGTGCGCTGCTGGGGTATGTCGGAGCAAATGCTAATGGTCGCAAGATAGAAATAATGGCAATATCTGCCGAGTCGGAAGGTGTGGTTCGCGAGGTGACTCCCTGTGGCATTTGCCGTCAGACAATTGTCGATATGACACGCCGTCAGGGGTGTGCATTCAGGCTGTTGTTAGATGCTCCAAATCACATAATTGTTATTGAAGATGCAGCTCGATTGCTGCCGTTGTCATTTAATTTAGAAAAATAATGAGCTTTAAAACTGACGATATACTATATGAGGACAACCATCTGTTGGTAGTCAACAAAAGGGCTGGACAGCTGGTTCAGGCAGATTTGACCGGCGACCTCGCGCTCGAAGATGAAATAAAGGCATTTATAAAGGTGCGGGATAACAAACCGGGTAATGTCTTTCTGGGCGTAGTTCACCGCATAGACCGTCCTGTGAGCGGTGTTATTTTGTTTGCCAAGTCGAAAAAGGCGTTGGTGAGAATGAACGAAATGATGAAAAAACGTGCTCTGGAGAAACACTATTGGGCAATCACCGAGAATCGTCCTGCGGAGTTGGAGGCGTTGCTGGTACACCAACTTATGCGTGATGGAAAAACTAATAAGTCTTATGTCGTAGCAACTCCGAGAGGCGAATCAAAAGAGGCTCGTCTGAGATATAAAGTGCTCAATATCAGCGATAGATACACGTTGGTAGATGTTGAACTACTGACCGGCCGCCACCATCAGATTAGATGTCAGTTGTCGAAGATTGGTTGCCCGATCAGAGGCGACCTGAAGTACGGCGCCAAACGTTCGCTGCCCAATGGTTCGATTTCGCTCCACTCGCGCAGCCTGACTTTTGTTCACCCGGTGCGCAACGAGTCGATGACCATAGTCGCTCCGGTGCCCAAAGATGATAACCTGTGGAGGTTTTTCGAGCAAAATAATGGCTGAAAAGTGTGCGTAAATGCGCAGTGAGAGGTAAAATGTTCGCAAAATTTTTGAATAAGAAAAAAAAATTGTATCTTTGCAGCCTATTTAACAACTAAAATTTTTTGTAAAATGCCTAAAATGAAAAGTAATAGTGCCGCTAAGAAGCGTTTTGACTTCACCGGTACTGGAAAAATCAAAAGGAAACACGCTTACAAAAGCCACATCCTTACCAAAAAAACAACAAAACAAAAACGCAACTTGTCTTACACAGCTATGGTTCACTCTGTAGACCAAGCTAAGATTAAAGCGCTTTTGGTAAAGTAACATTCGAAACGGAATCACAAGTTCTAATTCGAAAAACATTGTTTAACTCGTGAGAGGCACAGCTCCCAAAGTGTCGTGATTGTCCGAAAGATCCCGACCGCTGACCGCTCCTAAAACTTTAAAATTATGCCAAGATCAGTAAACGCAGTAGCGTCGAGAGCAAGAAGAAAAAAAGTTTTGAAATTAGCTAAAGGTAACTTTGGCTCAAGGTCTAACGTGTGGACCGTAGCGAAAAATACCGTTGAAAAAGGTTTGTGCTACGCTTACCGTGACCGTA
>JAZOQL010000032.1:0-4266 GCA_045656065.1 Rikenellaceae bacterium
TGTTTGCGAAGATGAGACGGGCAAGACTAAACCTTATGTGCTGCACGCCGAGGCCAATGCCATTACAAAGGTTGCCAAGTCTAACCAGAGCAGCGAGGGAGCTACGCTCTATGTGACAGCATCGCCGTGTCTTGAGTGTGCAAAACTGATTATCCAGTCGGGTATCCGTCGAGTGGTCTACTGCGACCAATATCACTCGAACGACGGCGTGGAGTTGTTGCGCAGAATCGGCATCGAAGTCGAACGCGTAGAACTGCCTTAAATGTGATATTTTGCGACTAATTGGAATATTGTTAGCGAATTTTCTGTAACTTTGCGCTTTAAAAATTCGTTAAAAATAATCTAATTAATTGTGAAACTGAATCTTACAGTATTTCAGCCGAAATTATTCGAGGCGCTGAAAAATTATGATCGCCGTAAATTTTCGGCAGACGTGATGGCAGGGGTTATTGTCGGTATTATCGCAATTCCGCTGGCCATAGCTTTTGGTATCGCTTCGGGCGTAGGTCCGTTTGAAGGTCTTGTTACGGCCATAATCGGGGGATTCCTGATTTCGGCATTTGGCGGTTCTGATGTCCAAATCGGTGGGCCAACCGGAGCTTTCATCATTATCATCTACGGAGTTATACAACAATTTGGTATGGCGGGTCTTGTCGTAGCTACGGTTATGGCGGGGATTATGCTCGTCCTGATGGGTGTGTATAAACTTGGCGGAATCATCAAATTTGTGCCTTATCCTGTGATTATCGGTTTTACGGGCGGTATTGCTTTGACTATTTTCTCTACGCAGATGAACGACTTTTTTGGTCTCGGAATCAAAGAGGTGCCGGCTGGTTTTATCGAAAAGTGGGGTTGCTATATCAAGAATTTTGGCAATCTGGATATCTGGAGCACAATGATTGGTGTAGTCAGCCTGTTGATTATCTTCCTGATGCCAAAGATTTCGAAGAAGATTCCGGGTTCATTGGCTGCGATTTTGATTATGACTCCGGTGAGTATGTTGTTGGTTCGATATGCAGGTGTCGATTCTGTCTGCACAATCGGCGACTTGTACACACTGCCTACGGGATTCCCGATGCCAGATTTGTCGCGATTTGCAATTCCCGAAGGCGGCATTATGCCTATGATAAGAACGCTGCTGCCCGTAGCATTCTCAATTGCAATACTCTGTGCTATCGAGTCGTTGTTGTCGGCTATGGTGGCTGATGGTGCTATTGGTGCTCGTCACGACTCAAATACCGAGTTGGTGGGTCAGGGTATCGCAAATATCGTAGTGCCATTCTTTGGCGGTATCCCCTGTACAGGTGCAATCGCCCGAACAATGGCTAACATCAACAATGGTGGCCGCACTCCGGTTGCAGGCTTGGTTCACGCTGTGATACTGCTGTTGGTGTTGTTGGTATTGGGTCGATATGTTGAGCTTATTCCGATGCCGACTCTGGCTGCAGTGCTGATTGTCGTAGCATACAATATGAGCGGCTGGAGAAGTTTCGTGGCTCTGTGGCGCAATCCGAGATTGGACTTCGCTATCCTGATTGCTACATTCTTGTTGACCGTAATCTTCGACCTTACTATCGCAATCGAAATCGGTCTGTTGATGGCTGCCGTATCATTCCTCAAGCGTGCCAGCGAATCTACAGTTATCCGTTCGTTCACTAAGGAGATCAATCCTAACAATGAGACTGACATCGCAATCGCAAGTGACGAAACGCTGCTCATTCCCGAAGGTGTTGAGGTGTACGAAATCGACGGTCCATACTTCTTTGGTATTGCTAACCGTTTCGAAGAGATGATGAGCAAGATGCGTTCGGCTAAGGTTAGAGTAAGAATTATTCGTATGCGTCGAGTGCCGTTTATTGACTCAACAGGTATTCATAACCTTGAATCGCTGTGTTTGACATCTCGTCGTGATGGCATTCAGGTTGTATTGTCAGGTGTTAATGAAAGTGTGAACCAGACGCTCGAGCGTGCAGGATTCCCCGAATTGTTAGGCTCGGAAAATATCTGCAGCCACATCAACATCGCATTGGAACGTGCCAATGAACTTGTGGCTGGCAAAGAGTAACTATAACTGAAATTGTTTTACGATTTGGGCGGTGGCGGAGTAATCCAGCCTCCGCCCAATGCTTTGTATAGTGATACATAGGCATTGAGCCAATTGCTCATCGCCGTAGATAGTTCGAGTTCGGCATCAAACAGGTCGCGTTCCGAGTCGAGCACCTCGAGGTAGTCGGTGAATCCGCTGATGTATCTCTTTTGCGAGAGATAGGTTGTGATTCGGGCTGCGGCTACGATTTCGGCATTGGCGATGTATTGCTGCTTGTAGCTCTCAATCTGTTCGAGCGCATCTTTCACCTCTGAGTAGGCTTGCAGGACGGTTTGTTCATACTGCAACACCTGTTGTCGGAATTGTTCTCTTGCAATTTTCACCCGTTTGCGATTTGCTCCGAAGTTCACAATAGGCTGAATTACACCACCTGCAGCCTGCCACATAAATGACTCACCCTTTAAGATATTGCCTATATCCCGAGTAAACATACCGCCCTGGCCGGTCAGAGTCAGTGTCGGGAAGCGAGCTGCTTGAGCTATGCCTATATCGGCATTGGCTGCTCCGAGTTGAGCCCATTGCTGCATAATGTCGGGACGGCGTTCGAGCAGTTGTGAGGGCAGTCCCGTTGGAATCTTGTCCGGAACGGATTGCAGACTCAGCGACAGACCCGTAGCCAATGAATCCGTAGCCCATTGACCCGTCAGTACCGATAGTGCATAAGCGGTCTGAGCTATGGCGAGTCGGTATTTGGGCACTGCCGTAGCCACTACGGCGCGTTGTGTTTCGGCCTGTCTCAGTTCGAGTTCGGAGATTGTCCCCTGATTGAAACTCTCGAGCATAAGATTGTACGAGGTGTTGCGCGTGGCAAGCGTGCTCTGGGCAATAGCCAGCGAGCGTTTGTACTCAAGCAATAAAAAATAGCTATGTGCAACCTCGGCAATCAGTGATAGTCTTACGGCGCGTAGTCCATATTCGCTGGCAAGTAGCTCATAACGAGCCTTTTCTGATGTTCGGCGATTTGCTCCGAAGATGTCTGCTTCCCAGCTGATGGTCATAGGTGTAGAATAAATCTGAATCGGATTTTCGGGTTTTATGGCCGATGCCGAAAGGTTGCCGTACTGCCCCGAAAGACTTAGCCCGATGGTTGGCAGCAGATGTGAACGGGCAATGCCCAGATTCAATCGTGCGGTTTCGACTCGCGATATTGCAACCTGAGCCGAGCGGTTGTTTTCAAGAGCAAGCATTATCAGTCGGTGGAGTATCGAATCGGGAAAGATGGTCCACCAACTGAGTTCGTCTAACGAGTCGTCAGAGAGTGTTCTGCTGCCGAATTCTGCGGGCATATCTATTTGTGGCGTGCGGAATCGCGGCCCAACCATACACCCTGTCACCGTTAAGGTGAATATCAAAATTGTGAATATAGGTCTCATTTTGTTGAAGTGTTTAATGATTCCATTGCTCGATCATCTTCCTGTGCGAGCAACTTCTCTTTTTCTCGGATTTTTTCATACTTACACCACTTGCCGAATGCTACGAATATGGCAGGGTAGGTGAATAGTGCGATGATTGTCGTGATGAGCATTCCGCCCAAGAGAGCGAGTCCCATTTCGTTGCGGGCTGTGGAGTTGGCTCCCGTAGCAAAAATCAGCGGCAATACACCTAAAATAAACGATAGCGAGGTCATAATGATTGGGCGTATTCTCAGCCTTGCGCTCTCGAGGGCTGCATCTTTCAGCGACATTCCCTCGTCGAACCGCTCTTTGGCGTACTCGATAATCAGAATGGCATTTTTCGCAGCCAGCCCGATGAGCATAATCAGTGATACCTGAAGGAAAATATCATTTATGTATTTGGGATTGATCAGATAACCTGCTGCGAGAAAGAGCATTGCTCCGAATATGGCGAATGGAATACCTACGATTACCGCCAGCGGCAGAGTCCAGCTTTCATAGAGGGCTGCGAGTATGAGGAATACGAATATTACGGCATATAGGAATACGACACCCTCGCCGTGGGTATTCTCCTCCTGATAGGACATATTGCTCCACGCGTAGCCCATATCGTCGGGCAGAACAGAGTCGGCTACTTCGGCCAGAGCCGTGTTGCACTCCGAGCTGGAGTAGCCCTTTGCGGGGAGTCCCGTAACCTGCGACGCTCGATACAAATTAAACCAAGTCGGGTCGTAGCCATGTCGTTCTGTGTGCCAAGGAGTTGAA
>JAZOQL010000033.1:0-7064 GCA_045656065.1 Rikenellaceae bacterium
AAACAATATTGATTCTTATGAGCGCAGTTTTGTTGTGTGGTTCGGTGAGCGCTCAGGTAAATAAGAACAAGAAAAATGAACTCACTCGCGAATTGGAGGTCACTCGCGAGTATGAGCCTGTTGTCAGGGCTGCCACTAAAATTGATGTCAAACCAAATCTGGTTGATACGGTTAAGTTGCGTCCCGAGTTTGACTACAACATCACTACGAAAAAGGCATATAATCGCGACCAATTCTCAATTAAACCAATCGGCGTGGCAGATGTCAATGTGGTGACTCCGCGCCGCAGTGTCGAACAACTCAATGTAACTGCCGGACTCGGATTTCCATTCCAGAGCCTTGCAGATGTGAACTATGCTTTGGTTAATTCGCCTAAGGCTCAGGTTAATGTCAATTTGAATCATCGCGGACAGTGGGCTAAAATCGAGAATGATGCACAGGTGAAATCGCCTGCTGCGCAGACTCAGAACCAACTGTCGGTATTTGCCAATACAATCTGGAAAACAGGTGCTGTTTCGGGTAAATTGTACGGACTATTTGACAAGTACACTCGTTATGGCTACTATAATAATGGTCAGCCGATTCCCGAAACGTTCAATAGTTCGAAGAGTGCGCTGGCTCAGAGATTCTCGGGTGTGGGAGCTGAATTTGCACTCTATAATTATGGCGATGTGTTGAATATCAATCTGTTGTTTGACGCAGCATCTGTAGCAGATAAATATGATGGCGGCAGAACTGACCTTAATGCTCGACTCGGATTGGGACATACGTTCAAAAACGACCACTCACTGAATGTGGAATTGGGCGCTCTCCTGGCAAAGGGTAAAAATGTGAATAAGACAGATGTGTCGTCGATTTCGGTTGCTCCGTTCTATGCGATGAATATTGGCAAAATAACACTGGGGTTGGGTTGCGAAATTGCATCTGCAAATAGTGGCGACGACTCGGAAGTGTTGTTCTTCCCTCGATTTAAGTTCGAATCTCAGATAAAAGATAATCTTACGCTTTTTGCCAATGTAGCAGGGGGTGTTTACGTGGATAGGTATATGGCTAATCCATATTTGGTCTCGGAGGCAGTTGCTCCGCTGTCGAAACGATATGCTCTGCAGGCGGGTCTGGCTGGCAATTCGAGAAAGTTTAGATACTCTGTCGGTGTCGAATATGAAATGCTGAAAGATTATGCTGCGTATATCAATGTGGTGAATGATAACTTCTTATGTAACGGATTTGGTTATATAACAGACGATGTAGATGTGATTAAAGGTCGTGCTGAGATTGATTGGCGAATCTCGGATAAGGTGTCGTTCCAATCGGGTATATTGTTCCGCTCGGCAAGCAGCAGCAACTTCTCAGACGCTTTGTATATGCCCGCATACGAGGCATCGGTGGCAGTGAAATATAACTCGAAAAAATTCCAGACACGAGTGAAATGCAACTTTGTAGGCGAACAATTTTTTGCAGAGGAGGGCATTACTGCTAATGAGGTAGTTAAGGCAGATGGCTATGTCAATCTGGGAGTTGAATGTAACTACAAATTCAACGAAAAAATGTCGTTCGGAATCGAAGCAAATAATTTAACAAATTCGGAAATTTACGAATTCAATCACTATAAATCCATCGGAACAAATCTGTTGGCAAAGATTAATTTGAAATTTTAAAAATCTGAAAAATTTATCAATATGAAGATATCTTATAACTGGCTTAAAGAGTATGTCAATACGACAATGACTGCCAAAGAGATTGCAGATTGTCTGACAGCTATCGGACTCGAAGTCGAAGGAATCGAAAAACACGAGGCCATTAGAGGTGGTCTGGAAGGAGTCTGCATCGGCGAAGTATTGACTTGTGAAAAACACCCTGATGCAGATAAACTGCATCTGACTACAGTGAATGTTGGTGCCGCAGAACCGCTGCAAATTGTGTGCGGAGCTCCGAACGTGGCTGCAGGCGAAAAGGTCATAGTTGCAACAATTGGTGCGCAGCTCTACCCAACAGGCGAAGACGAACCGTTCAAAATCAAAAAGAGCAAAATTCGCGGTGTGGAATCGTTCGGTATGCTGTGTGCTGAAGACGAACTCGGTATAGGTGAGGGACACGATGGCATTATGTTGCTGGAAAAGAGTGCAGTTCCGGGAACTCCGGCTCGTGACTACTTCAACATTCAAGATGATTTCGTTTTGGAGATTGGTCTTACACCGAACAGAATTGACGCGGCATCTCATATCGGCGTGGCTCGCGATTTGGTTGCATACCTCAAGAGTATCGGTCAAGAGGCTGAGGTGAAATTGCCTTCTGTGGATAATTTTGCAGTAGATAAAATTGATAACCCGGTTGAAGTCGTAGTCGAAAATCAAGAGTCGGCTCCGAGATATATGGGCTTGACTATCAGAAATGTAGAGGTTAAACCTTCGCCCGAATGGTTGCAGACAAAACTGCGTGCATTGGGTATGAATCCTCACAATAATGTAGTCGATATCACAAACTTTATTCTGCACGAATTGGGTCAGCCGCTGCACGCGTTTGATGCCGATAAGATTGCAGGAAACAAGGTCGTAGTTAGAAATTGTCCGCAAGGTACTCCGTTTGTGACGCTCGATGGTGTAGAACGCAAACTCGACGAAAAGGACTTGATGATTTGCGACTCGGAAAAACCAATGTGTATCGCAGGTGTTTTCGGCGGTATCAATAGCGGCGTGACGCTCGAAACTAAAAATGTATTCCTCGAAAGTGCATATTTTAACCCTGTATCTATCAGAAAATCAGCACGTCGTCACGGACTCTCAACAGATGCATCGTTCAGATATGAACGCGGTACAGACCCGCTTATGCCGCCATATGCACTGAAACGTGCTGCGCTTTTGATTAAGGAGTTGACAGGTGGCGAAATTGCTTCGGAGGTTACAGATATATATAAGGAAATTGCTCAGCCGTTTGTGGTTGAACTCAGTTTCAAAAATGTAGACCGACTGATTGGTAAAAAACTTGGTGCAGAGACTATTACCCGCATTGTGACTGCGCTCGAAATGGAGGTGGTGAACTCGACTGACGAGGGACTGACTCTGGCAGTTCCGCCTTACAGAGTTGACGTTCAACGCGAAGCCGACGTTATCGAGGATATCCTCAGAATTTATGGCTACAATAATGTTGAGATTCCTGAACACGTAAATTCTACGCTGACCTACTCGCAAAATCAGGTTAATGTCCGAATCTATAATGTTGCGGCAGATATGCTGACTGCCAACGGATTCCACGAAATTATGAGCAACTCGCTGACTAAGAGCGGCTACTACGAAGGGCTGACTTCTTATCCGGTTGAGAATTGCGTGAAGATTATGAATCCGCTCAGTTCAGACCTCAATGTTATGCGTCAGACGCTGTTGTTCAACGCGTTGGAGGCTGCATCGCTCAACATAAACCACAAACGTAGCGATTTGAAAATGTACGAATTCGGAAATTGCTACTTCTATGACCAAACTAAAAAAGAGCAGGGAGGTTTGGCTCCATACTCTGAAACATACACACTGGGCATTTTGGTCAGCGGTCAGTCTAATGAGCAATCTTGGAATGTTAAGGCTTGTCAATCAGACTTTTATTCATTGAAGGTTTATGCTGAAAAGTTGTTGTCAAGATTCGGAGTAAATATCAATAACGCTCAAATCGAACCGCTGGAAAGCGACCTCTACCGCGAAGCTGTAAGATACGTGTTCAATGGCAAGAAATTGTTTGATATCGGTATCGTAGCGAAGAAAATCCGCACAATGCTCGATGTTAAACAAGAGGTCTACTTCCTGGAAATGGACTTCGACCGAATGATAAAGATGGCTAAGGGAGCAAAAGTCGCAGCTAAGGAGTTGTCGAAATATCCTGAAGTGCGTCGCGACCTGGCGCTGCTCGTAGATAAGAATGTGACATTCCATCAGTTGCGCGACCTTGCATTCAAGACTGAACGCAAACTGCTCAAAAAAGTAGGTCTGTTCGATGTCTACGAAGGCGACAAACTGCCTGAAGGAAAGAAATCTTATGCTCTGAATTTCGTGTTGGAAGATACAACCAAGACAATGACCGATACCGTAATAGAAAAGGTAATGTCTTCGTTGATAGCTCAGTTCGACGCTCAACTCGGAGCCAAAGTGAGATAATTATTAATTTATAGATATGCAAGAGAAAATTTTAATTCTTGATTTCGGGTCGCAGTACACCCAACTCATCGCTCGCAGAATCAGAGAGATGAACGTATACTGTGAAATCCACCCGTTCAACAAAATGCCCGAACTTGATCCCTCAATCAAGGGCGTAATATTGGCGGGAAGTCCATTCTCGGTGAGAGACGAAAAGGCTCCGAGAATTGACTTGTCGCAGGTTAAAGGTAAACTTCCGTTGCTGGGCGTTTGCTATGGTGCGCAGTATTTGGCTCACTTCTTCGGCGGTGAAGTCGGTGCGTCTGAGTCTCGTGAGTATGGTCGTGCTATTCTTACAAAGGTTGATGATGACAATCAGCTGATTAAGAATGTGTCGAAAGAATCGCAAGTATGGATGTCGCACGGTGATACAATTATCAGAATACCAGACAACTACCGAATCATTGCAAGCACAGCCGACGTTAAAATCGCAGCTTACCACATCGAAGGCGAACAAACTTGGGGTATCCAATTCCACCCTGAAGTTTATCACTCAATCGAAGGCGGCGAAATGTTGCGCTCATTTGTTGTTGATATTTGCGGTTGCAAACAAGATTGGACTCCGGCTTCATTCGTGCAATCAATGGTTGGGCAGTTGCGCAAACAGATTGGTGATGAACGAGTTATCCTCGGTCTGTCGGGTGGGGTAGACTCGTCGGTTGCTGCCGAGCTGCTGCACAAGGCTATCGGCGACCAACTGACTTGTATCTTCGTAGACACAGGTTTGTTGCGCAAGAACGAGCTGGAAGAGGTGATGGAATCATATAACTCTATGGGACTCAATGTGATTGCCGTAGACGCAAGCGAAAAATTCCTCACTGACCTCAAAGGTGTAACCGACCCTGAACAAAAACGTAAGATTGTAGGTCGTGACTTTGTGGAAGTATTTGATACTGAGGCTAATAAGATTACAGATGCTAAGTGGTTGGCTCAAGGTACAATCTACCCTGACGTAATTGAATCGGCATCGGTTAATGGTCCGGCTATGGTTATCAAATCTCACCACAACGTAGGAGGTCTGCCTAAGGATATGAAACTCAAGGTTGTAGAGCCGTTGAGATTGCTGTTCAAAGACGAAGTGCGCAGAATTGGTCGCGAGTTGCAGGTGCCGGCTAATATTTTGAATCGTCACCCGTTCCCGGGTCCGGGTCTTGCTATCCGCGTGTTGGGCGAAGTGACTCCGGAACGTCTGAGCATCCTGAAAGAGGCTGATAAAATCTACATCGACGGACTGAAAGAGGCTGGACTCTATGAAAAAGTATGGCAAGCAGGTGCTATTTTGTTGCCAATCAAATCAGTAGGCGTAATGGGCGATGAGCGTACTTACGAAAGTTGCTTGGCTTTGAGAGCCGTTATGTCAACGGACGGTATGACTGCCGATTGGGTACACCTGCCGTACGAATTCCTGGCAAGCATCTCGAATGCGATTATCAACCGCGTGAAGGGTATCAACCGCGTAGTGTATGACATCAGTTCAAAACCACCCGCAACAATCGAATGGGAATAACATAGACAAAAAAGAAGTTTTGTTCGCTGAACAAAACTTCTTTTTTTATTGGTAGTTATTATAATTAATGAGCTAAACTGCTTGACAATAGAGTGTGCCGTTTTCGATGCGAACCACTCGAACCATTGCGCCCTTGTCAATCATCTTGCCTGTAACTGAAATGGCATCGTAATAACGATTGTCAATCTCAACCTTGCCTCCGGGTCTGAGCGCTCCGACGACCACACATTCGCGGTTTATAAAGTCTGAGTCGTGAACTCCGGCTACAAATCCATCTTCATTATCCAGCTCAGAAGACAATACAATGGTGCGTTTCAGGCGCGAGTTGCCAGTGAGCATCTTGCCAATAGCAAAAAATGATGCAACCAAACCAACTGCTACCGAGAAAAATACCAGAAGAATAGGTCTAATTACAGCCATTGCGTCTATCTGATCATCGGAAATATACTTTAAAATATCATTGTCAATCAACGCAAATGACAAACCGATGATAACTGCCACTATACCCGCAATGCCTGCTATGCCAAAGCCCGGAATGACAAATATCTCCAACAGCAGCAATATTATGCCCACAAGAAAAACAGCAACTTCCCACACCTGTAGCAGCCCCTCGAGCCACAACGGAGAAAAATACAATATCGCAGCAAGTATGGCTATAATCAACGGAAAACCTACGCCCGGAGTCTTCAACTCGAAAAATATGCCTCCAATCATAAATAGTATCAGCATACTCTGCAGTGCAGGGTTTGTCAGAAAACCCATTACCGAGTCGAGTTTCGTGGTCTTATATTCATAGACCTCATAAGGCTGGGAAATACATCTCTTAATTACATCGTCAACCGATTCGGCCGTTCCTTCGCAGAATCCCAATCTAATAGCCTCATCTGTTGTAAGTGATAAAACCTTTGTCGAATCAATAATGCCATCAACCACAATTCTCGGATCGACCATAGCCTCGGCAATATGTGGATCGCGACGCCAACGCCACGTTGTATCACTGCCCTCAATCTTGTTAACTACCTTTCCGTGACTCTCAGCCGTAGCACGCATCATAGCTCGCATAAAACTCTGATACTTATCGGGCATAGCTCGACCGTCTGCGCCATTTACAACGGTAGCTGCCCCGATGGTTGCACCTTTGCGCATATATATCGAATCGGCAGCAATTGAAATCAGTGCTCCGGCACTTACAGCCTGATTGTTTATGAAAACTACTACGGGAATTTTTGAATTTAGTATGGCTGTGCGTATTGAATCGGCCACATCGACAACTCCTCCGTATGTGTTCATCTCAATCAAAATCAGGTCTGAATTGCGGCTCTGTGCATCGTGCATACAATTCTTAACCATACGCCAAGTCGATGGCATAATATTCTCCT
>JAZOQL010000034.1:0-1026 GCA_045656065.1 Rikenellaceae bacterium
AAAACGAAGCCAAGCGCATTATGCGTAATTCGGCTGAATTGTGGAGAAATCAAATCAAAGGGCATTGTATTGGCGGCGCGACATTTTCGGAAGTGCCGACTGGCGAATAATCAAAAAAAAAACAAACAACAATGGAAAAGAACAATCAACAAAGACTGATGGAAGAGATGTACCAGAGTATGCAAAGAAGGTACAATGTGCAAATCGCAGTGAATATCATTGGTGCGATAATCGGCGTGGCGTTTGTGGTCGGCGCGGTTATAGCGTTGGTTAAACTCATTTAGACGGAGGAAGCGCAATGGACGACAAGTTGAAGGCGTACATAGAAAGGGTGAAACTGGAAACCAGATGGGATATGGATGTTTACCGTGCCGTTATGGACAAGTGTTCGGGAAACAAGTACATAGACGGATGCCTTGAACACTATCTTTGCAAGAATGAACTCGTGGAGGAAAACTATGATTTCGAGCACGCGGAAGTGTACGAGGACAACGAGGGGGAATGTACCCGTATAGAAATCCAAGCGCACAATGACGCGGAGTGCGGTACGGCATACTTCTACATCACCGACCCCGAAGCGAGCGAGGCGGAATACAAGAAGCGCAAGGTTGCACGCATAGGCAAGATGTTCACGGACTTGTATAAGAGAAACCTTGACGAGATTGAGGAGCGTGTGAAAAGGAATGAAGTGTTGCTCTTGGCGAACAATGCGCTGTATCATACCGAAGGATTAAAATAGAATGACAGCGGAAAGGAACGAATACTATGGCATATTATAAGTTTAAAATAAAGAAAGTAACTTGGGCGAACGGAGATGTCCGCTATTTCGGGGTTGTGCGCAGCGGCTTGCTCGGACGGCTTGGCGTATGGCGTTACATCGAGGAAGGCGTGGAGGTTCTTTTGAACAACTACAACGGAAGACACACGAAAGATGGCGCACTTGCCGATATACGGGAGTACAAGCAGTTTCACGGCTTGATGCCGAGCGACGGGAGGTTTGACGAGCACCGCTTGTTCGAGAAGCCC
>JAZOQL010000035.1:0-36211 GCA_045656065.1 Rikenellaceae bacterium
GACCAAAAGCGGTTACGATGTCAGTAAACAACTTGCGACAGATGCCTACGTGTTGCATCAAATAGCATCTGCAGCGGCATCGGTAATGGTGCGTTGCATCTTTTCATTGTCTGCGAACACCGTTCAGAATGTCATTAACAACATTTCCGAATGTGTCTTTATGGCTGTCAATGGGAAAGCGGTTGCAATAGAGAAGTCACAAAAACTCGTTGCAGGAATCAACTATGTTGATTTTGTTTTCAACACCGGTTCGCAGATTGCCTGTGGCAAGATTCCCGACAATGCCTTTGGCGGCATTTCCAATCTGACCGCTGCGGTGTTGCCTGAAAGAATAATCGAGGTTGGTGCTAAAGCCTTTAGCGGCTGTCCGGAAATGAACACTGTTTATTCGCTGTCGCCATTCGCAAAGATAGATGGCACAACGTTTCAGGCAACAACAATAACAAAAGCATACATCCATTCAGCATTTGCCACGTACTATCAGGCGGATGCTGAATGGACTGCGCTGAATTGTCAATTTTTAACATTCTAATACGATGATTAATACATTTGAATCCGTCAAAGTTTTAAAGGTCGGCAAGGTTACAGACTTATCGACCAATTTTGCACCTGCGTCCGGGAAACCGTTCCACATCTTTATTAATCCAAAGAGTGAATCGAGTTACGACATTGGCGATGTAGTGGTTATTACTGCGAAACCTACCAAAAACAACACCGCAACGGCTGTTCCTGTCGTGATTGGCGACTGGAATCCTGTTTTGTTTGAAAACATTACGGCAGGGGCAATCGACATCACAACCAACGACATCTATTATTCCGAAGTTGATACCTACTAAATTATGAGTTTGATTGTTGGAATACTCAATGCGATAGGACGCAAACGCAACAGCGGTGGCGGTGGCAACATCCCGACAGACGATGACTACCTGACCACTGAAAGCAGCCGACCAATACTGACAGAGGGCGGCGATTATCTGTTGTGGGAAGCGGCAACAATCCTACTGTCGGAAGATGGTTTCGGACTACTGACTGAAAATTATAATCAATTAATTTGCGAACAATATGAGTAAAAAGAAAATTTCCGAACTCCCTGTGTTTAATGGCAATGCAGCGGAGTATGTCATTGTCGGTTACGATACTACCGATATGACGACAAAGAAATGTAATTTTGCCACGCTGATTGCCAACAGTGGCGACCCACGTATCAAACCATTGACAGCCGAGAATCTTGAAGTTGGCGATATGCTGTTCTTTGACCGTGCCGAAGAAAAATACTGCATTGTTAAGAAAGCAGCCATCGCAGCAGTTTTGGCAGACTACAACCAAACTCGCTACGAAACCAACTACGACACCTACATTGGCACGTTCAATGGTGTTGCACACTTTGTCGCTTTTGACGATGCAGTTGCAAGCAACGCACTCTACAGCGATGATGTTGCTGCGACATCCTGTTTCTATCGTATCGAGATAGACAACACGCAGGCTGGCAGTATTACCCTGTCGGCAACGAGTGGCAATGCCAGTGTCGCAGAAACGACCATCACTTGGGGCGCAGGCGACACGATGTCAAGCATTGTCGCACAGTTCACGGCACTCAATACCACGTACATAACTTTTGCTGCACTTGACGACCAAAGCGGTGTAGGACTGGAGATTGGCGGTTATGGCAATAACACCCTCACGACATCGGGATTGTCAAACTGCACCGTCATTGACTGTTCAGGACTGGCAATGCTGTCGAGCCATAACAGTACCGCTGTTGTGGGAGGCACTTATGTACCCGGCAACGCCTATACCTTTATCGGTCAAGGTGTACACCATAATTTCAGAGGTGCTTCCGCAAACTCCATCCTCGGTGCAACCGTCAAGGCTCCGAATACAGACTGTATTGCCAACGATGGTTTCAACTACAGTTACCGAGTTGGAATCAACTTTGCCAAATTCAAATCGTGGGCATCCGTCAGTGGCGATGATACATACTACGATGATGGCGAGGGCGGTCAGGATGATTCTGTCGGTCACGTGATGCGTGAATCGAGATTCAACACCGAGGTACGTGACTACACTGGCAGCGATGCACACCACCTCGGAATGAAAGACTACTATACACACCTGTTGAATGACCAGTCGGGCGAATATGCCGAACTGCGTGAAGAGTTTATTTCTCGCTATGGCAATATGACCTCGATGTATGACGGTTATTTGATGGCACACTGTATGGATGTGGCTGCCGCCAGTGGCACAACCAATGACCTGCGCAATTATGGTATGACGCAGACAGCAGCAAAAGCAGACTGCCTGAATGTCAATTACAATTACAAGTTTATCCCTGCATATCCGCCTGAATACAACGCACAGCATTATGGCGTTACTTCCGAGGGATTTGTGCCGGGTAAATACTACCATCCCGAACCGGGCGACATTGGTTTGATGTTCCGTGACGACATTATGCCTGTCATTAATGACAATATAACCGAGGTCAGAGCGGCATTGCTACAGAACGTTGGCACACCTCTTACAAACTCACTGTACAGAGGTTCGTGCGCTGACTACGACGGCAACCTCTCGTGGTGCTTCTACGGCGACGCCGGTTGTTTCTACGCCGTCACCCGCTACCACGGTTACTTCCGCTGTCGTCCTGTCCTCGCTTTAAGCCTTTCATAAGTTTGAATGTTTAATCTTTGCCGCTCCATCCCGTAGGGTGGGGCGGCATTGAAACAAACAACGAATCATTATGCCGAGAAAACGTCCGAAATCACTCGATGCACCTGTGGTTATGATTGCCCGAAGACTTGAAGCGTGGGCATATCTGCGTTGCGACCAGTGGAAAAAACAATACAGATATACCCTCGTGAATGATTTTCGCAGTCATATCACAGCGGCAAAGAACGAAATCATACGTGGCTTTGAATTGCACAACAGATTCAAAGGCGAAAAACTATACCATTACAACCTCGCACAAACCGAATTGGCATTGACAGAGAGTTGTATGGATATAATGATAATGGACGAATTCTGCATAATGAGTGAAAAGGAATGGGCGCAGGCTGCAATGCAGATTGATGAAATAAGAATGGGATTGTCGAGGCTCGCTAACTCGCTAACTAAAGGCGTTGGTGGGTCGGAATCTTCGAACTGCGGAACGGAGAGCGTGTCTGCCAATTATAAGGATGTCTAACTATTCAGGTAAATATGGATAGTCAAATCAACATAGACAAGCAAAGAGGTTCGTGCGCTGACTACAACGGCAACAACTCGTGGTACTTCAACGGCAACAACGGTTGTTTCAACAACAACAACCGCTACAACGGTAACTTCCGCTGTCGTCCTGTCCTCGACTATGGCTGGTATGACAATGCGAAACTCGACACATATCCCATCACACTTGCAGACTGGTACATTATCAGTCGTGAAACTGCAAAGGGTAAAGCGAACAAACCCTGCTACGTGTTCTTTATCCTGAATCGGATAAACGAGTTGGTACAACTTGCACACGAGGTTGGAAATTTTGAGGTTATGCCGACCGAAAGCACTGCACATATTATCTTTGAGCCGAGAGTGCGAGAGATAGTTTGTGCTGTTGCATCGAAACGAGTGTTGCAAACTTACTACATCCGCAGTCTGCAACCATACCTCGAAAGCGTTCTGTACCATCCTGACAGTTACAGTTGCAGACGTGGCAAAGGCGGTCTGCGTGCCGTGATGCAGTTGCAGGATTATATCTTTGAGCAGTCAAACGGCTATACTTCCGATTTGTGGCTTGCGAAAGTGGATATACAGGCGTTCTTTATGTCGCTCAACTGCTTTCAGGTGTGCGAGGTCGTAACAAACTTCATCAACCGCAGAATGTCAGACCATCCACAGCGAGAGTTGCTTGTCTATCTGACACGCATAATCTATCTTGCAGCAACAAAAGACCATTTGAGGGATATGGCGCACCCTGCGGAACGAGCATTGCTCGACCCTACCAAATCGCTTTACAACCGTCCGTACTATACAGGTGTACCCATTGGCGATTGGACGAGCCAAACGGCAGGATTAATCATTACTACGTTTCCGCTGCGGTATCTTGAATCTTTGGGATATAAGTTTATCCATTACACGGACGATACTGTTGTACTGGTCAGGGATAAACAACAATGGCTTGAAGATGTTGAACGACTTGCGAGATACTACAAAGAAAACTTTGGTTTGACACTGCACCCGAAGAAACGCTATCTGCAACACTACAGCAAGGGCGTTGAATGTTTGGGGTACAAAGTCAGATTTAACCGCATACTGCCGAGCAACAGAATCTATCATAATTTGACGTGGTATTTGGAGCGTACTATCCGCAAGGCTGAATCCCAACCGAGTTTTGCCATCAGTCACGCCGAGCAGATACAATCAACATTGAACAGTTACCTCGGTTTCCTGCGTTGGTGCAACGGTTACAGGCTCCGTGAAAAGGTCTGTAAAATGGTTTCTGATTCAGTACTCGGAAAGGTGTTGAAACCATCCGAGGACTGTAAGAAAATAACCATCCGCAGGGAATACACAAAGAAAACATACTATCGAAACGAATATAAAACACTGAAACAACAATTAAAAGCAGCATAAAATGAAAAAGTACGGAAAATTTGTTTGTGGCGCATTGAGAGTGCCGCAGAACTATCCCAGTTACATAGAACTGGACGGACAAAAGGTTTACAACCCTACAGACGAGCAGTATGCCGCAGCCGGGTATCTGCCAATCGAAGAAACCGAACCCGAAACCCCTGCCGAGGGGAAAATGCCTGTGGCGCACTATGCCATCAGCGAGGACGGAACAAAGATTGTGCAGTCGTGGACTTACGAGGATATTCCTGTAATGGAAACCGAGCAGGAAACCGAAGCACCGAAGAAAACCACCAAAAAGAAATCAAGTAAGTAAGATGCTATTTCTTGACGACACATTACCCATTATCCTGACCGAGAACGGTGACGATATTACCACAGAGCGTAAAAATGACCTCTGCGGCGATAACGTCACCGACTTGGTGGAAATGGTCATACCAACAAAAAGAACGGCACAGGCGGCAAATTTGACAATTTTAACTGTCAATGACACCACCGGAGCGCAGTTTGAATTTGTATCGCAGTCTGCATCCATCAAACCGTATAAAGTGACTGCGATTTTCAACTTTAACGTTGATATGCCGTGCGGACAATACCATTTCATCCTGTCAGACATTGACGGGGAACTGCAGCGAGGATTGATGCAGGTTGGTATGAGAACGGCAGACGTGCAGCAATACAAACCCGAAATCAAAACGGTAAGTTATGAACGAAGATAATATCAAAGTACTAACATTGCAGATGAGGGAAGCGAATATCCCTATTCCAAAGGAAACCGAGGACAAATCCAAAGGGTTTGTCACGTTTGGAGAGGGCAACAATTATCCTGCTTTTCTCTACGACTGCTACAGCGAGTGTAGCATCCTGCAATCCATCATAAACGGTCTGATAGACTATGTTTGCGGCAATGGATTCACTGACGAGAATTTGTCACAGAAGCAAATCAACAAAAAGGGCGAAACCTTTATTGATTTGGTAAAAAAAGCAGTTGCAGACTACGCCATATTCGGTGCTTTCGCATTGCAGATTATCCGAAACAAGAACGGCAAGATACTTGAATTGTATTGGATTGATGCAAGGCGTGTAAGACTGAATGAGGACGAAACATTAGTCTATTACCGCAAGGACTGGACAAAGAACAGGGAAACGAAAAAATATGACCGCTGGCAACGTGATTATAAGTTTGACAACTGCATATACTACTACAAACGCCCTGCGTCACGTGGTGTTTATGGTCTGCCGATGTGGTCGAGTGTGGTTAAGGATGTGACAACGGCGATCGAGATTTCAAAATTTCACTTGTCGTCAATCCTGAATAATTTTGCGGCATCTGCCATTATCAACTTCAATAATGGTGTGCCGACAAAAGAGGAACAGAAAGATATCGAACGGAGAATCAACGAAAAGTTTTCAGGCTCTACAAATGCCGCCCGAATGATGCTTGTTTTCAACAACAATAAAGAACAGGCGGTAACCGCTGAAAGACTGTCAGAAGATAACTTCGACCAAAAGTATCAGGCGTTGGCAAAGAGTGTGAAAGAAAACATCTTTGTCGCTTTCAGAGCGCAACCGCAACTGTTTGGCACCGACCCCGACCGCACTGGTTTCAACTCGCAGGAATATTCCGAGAGTTTCAAACTGTTCAAAAAGACAGTCATTGCACCTATACAAAGCGAGATTGAATCTGCTTTTGCACGAATCGACACTGCATTTTCATTCAAACTGAAAGAGTTTGAAATTGATTTCGACCCGATACAAACACAGCCGACAATATGAGAATACAACTGATTTCCGAAACAACACTCAAAGAACTCACATTGATTAACGACAATGTGGATGCAGCCTTTATTACACCTGCAATCCAAAAGGCGCAGGATATGGGATTACAGCCATTAATCGGCAGCAATCTACTTAATAAGGTTTGTACACTGGTAAAGGACAAAACCATTGACGAACCCGAAAACGAAGCATACAAAACACTGCTCGATGATTTCATCATTCCGTATCTTTGCAACAAAGTAATGGCGGATATTCAGATACCGCTGTTTGCAAAGTTGAGAAATGCCGGTATCGTGCAGTCGCAAGACCTACAGACGCAGCAATTGAGCCGTGAAGATGTGGACTACATCAAAAAGGATTTCGAGTATTCTGCGGACTTTTACGGCACGAGAATGACAGACTATTTGTGTGCGAATGCCAGTCAATACCCTGAATGGCGCAGTCGTAGAAACATTGCTGATATGCCTGCCGACCCTGAAACCTTTAATACGCAAATTGTATTATGAATCTGTCAGAAATAGCAACAGCCATCGAGCAGGGTTTTTCCCGTGTTGGATATGTCGAAAGCATCTACAATGATGATGTTTACGACATTTGGAACAATAGCGAAATCCGCTATCTGTCTGCCTGTTGGGAACTCGAAAGCATAGAGACGCAGAACGATGTTAAAGCATATAATCTGATTGTCTATGCTGCCGACAGACTGATGGAGAATGAGACGAACAAAGTGCAATGTTGGGATGCTGCCGAGCAAGCAATTGAAACGATGTTCAATTATATTACAGAAAACGGGCAGTCCGATAATTTATATATAGAAGAAACTCGACAATACGTACCATTTACGCAGAAATTTGCTGATTCTCTCGCAGGTGTGTATTGCAGGGTAAAGTTAAAAACATCGAACGAAATTAATCTTTGCACGTGACAATGAAACTGACCACAGAAAAGAAAATCGTTTGGCAATACATAGCATCAACGCTTGTATTGCTTTCAGGACTGGTGCTGATTTTCTTGAGTTTTTTCGCACCGCCCAAAGGGGCAATCGACGCAAGTGTTTTGACTGCATTTGGCGAGGCTCTTTCATTCGTTGGCGCAGTGTGGGGTATAGCAGCCACATCGACCCGCAAAATCTATGAGATAGACAGAAAATACAAGTCTATCGAGGAACTTGCGGAAGAAAAAAAAGATTGATTTTTTTACACATTCAAGGCAATCCGATAATTTACTCACAAATATGTTAAAACAATGAATTTACCAAAAGCAAAAAGAATCCAGTTGGCAAAACTGATGAAACTGGTTAAAGAGATTTCGACCGAAGAGGGCGCAATCCTGTTTGTCGAGGGCGATGTCACTGTAGATGCAGAAGTCTTTGTTAGTGACACTGACGGCAATATGATTCCTGCGCCTGATGGTACGTACACAGCCGAGGGGAAAATCATTACGGTTACTGCCGGAAAGATTTCCGAGATTAAGGATGTAGAAACCGACCCGGTTGATGACAATGAAAACCCCGAAACGATGGATGACGACAACCCCGACCCCACCGACACCGACAATCCCGATGAACTGAAAGCACGTATTGCGGAGTTGGAGACGGAAATTGCAGAAAAGGACAATAAAATTGCCGAGTTAGAGGCTAAAATTGCCGAGTACGAGCAGAACGAGGAAACCCCTGCCGCAGATTCCATCGAGGACGAGGAAAAGAAAAACAACTTCAAAAAAGAGGAAAAACCGAAAGGTTTAACCCAAAGGATTCTTGACGCCGCCCTGAAATAACCCGAATTATTAACTAAAAAACATAAAAAAATGGCTTTTGATGTAACAGCATTAACCCAGTATGTTAATGAACACCGCAGCGAGTTGATGTCCGCCGCTGTTATCGCCTTTAAGTCGCAGCGACTTTTTCAGGTGATGCCCGAAGTAAAAGGACCGACCACACTTAACCTGCTCTCCGCACCTGTCACTTTTCAGAGTGGCGAAAGTTGCGGTTTCAATGCCAGTGGCAATGTAGCGTTCACGCAACGTGTACTGACTCCCGGCATTGTCAAGGTAAACGAGGAGTTTTGCCCGAAGACACTCCGCAAGTACTATATGCAGAACGAAGTTATGATTGGCGCAGGTCGTGAGACGATGCCTTTCGAGGAGAAAATTATGTCGCTCATTATCGCCAACATTGGTGCCGAGATGGAGAAAGCATTTTGGCAGGGCGATAAGACCAATGGCAGCGGCAATATGGCTTTCTTTGATGGTCTGCATACCATCCTGAAAGCAGATGCCACCGCAGGCACTCCCGTAATCCCCTCTGCAAACCAGTACACCGCTGGCAGCAGCGACACCATCTACGACCGTATGAAAACTTTGGTCGAAGTGGTTCCCGACAACCTCGGCAACAAAATGGAGTTCTATATGAGTACATCCAATTTCCGCAAACTGGCAATGCTCATTATGAACGCCAACCTGTATCACTACGAGCGCAACGTGAACAGCGAGGATATGGAAATGATTTTCCCCGGCACCGACATAAAGGTAAAGGGCGTAACTGGTTTGGCTGGCGTGAACGCCATTTGGGGTTTGAATCCCGAAGAGGTTGTTTACGGCTTCGACAAGCAGGACGATGTGGAAAACTTCGACCTGTGGTTCAGCAAAGACAACGACACATTCCGCTTCAAATGTCAGTGGGCGGCAGGTGTGCAGTACGCATTCCCGAACAATGTCATTGCCGGTATTCCTTACGGTGGTCTTTAATCAATAGGACTGCTTGACAAATCAACGAGGGGGCGGCAACGTCCCCTCTATTAAAACAACAATTAAAACTTTAACAATATGTCTTGTACGCAAACCCTTTCAGATATAAACGTGAACTGTGGCAGCAACAGGGGCGGAATCCGTGAGGTAATGGCACAAAACCGCTCGGCTATCACAGGCATTACGCTGACTGATGGCGTAGTAACTGCGTTCACAATGGCGACAGGTGCGCCACAGGCTGCGAAGTTTATGTTTAAACCGCAGTCGTCAGTTTTGAATAGCACGTGGAATATAGACGAGGCGGCAGGTTCAAAGGGTGTGTCGAGCGAACTACAGATGCGCTTTTCCAAAATGGAAACAGCAAAGCGTACATCCATTGTGGCAATGGCGAATGCAGAAATGTACGTCATTGTTAAGGATGTGAACGGCAAATACTGGTTGCTCGGCTACGACGACCCTGTGACACTGACCGCTGGCGGTGGAACATCTGGAACGACTTTCACTGATACCAACGAGTACACTGTTACGCTTGGCGACCAGTCAGAAGCGCTTCCTTACGAGGTTTCCGCATCCGCTGTCGAAACGTTTTTCAACGAACAAGTAACACCGTAAACTCCTTGTTTGATTTGCCCATTGTGCGGTAGATTGGTTAAACGAAAGCGTCTTCCAAAAGAGGACGCTTTTTTCATTTTTTGCCCGATACGATAATTTGATATAAACTATATCCGATATGCTTTCGACTATCAGACCGATAATAATACCCCTTTCGGGGCTTGAAGATGCCGCAGGAACGTATTTGATGTACGAGGTGCGTATGTTGTACAACGACAACTCTACAGGCGGCACAGCGGCAAAAACAATCTATCACGGCAAATCCTTTGTGGATGCCTACGGCAACACTGACATACAAATTGAAAAAGTGTTGCGTGATTATCTTTTCAGATGGCGGTGCAGGTTTCATCCTGATTCGCAGCAATACCGCCCGGAGTGTTTGATAGGTTCTTTGTCGCAACAGTTGTATGCCATCGAAGCAGCCAACGACCTGTTTTGGAATACAACAATCGAGATTGCATATACATACAACTCCACCGAGCAGGTTGAAACGATAGATGTGAGTGGTGCGTGGTGTCCGCCATTCCAGTCAATGGGTGCGATATGCAGTTCTTTAGAGGATGTTGCGATTACTGACTACGTGCAGAATTACGCTGTACTATCCACGCCAGTACCGCCACACATTCCACCGATAGCAACCTCAAAATTTTGGCTCGGACTTGTATTGAATATCAATAAAGGTGCAGAAGCGAATGTCGGCAGTATTGCCATAGGTGCAACCAGTGTCGATAATATTGCTATCAACTACAGGCACGGTGGCACATACGCATTAGCTGTAACGCTTGCACAGTTATTCGCTGACCTGTCAAGCAATGATATTGATGGCGGTACAGCGACAACGACAGACTACTATGATGATATTGATGGCGGCAACTCTGCATCGACTTACAGCGGTTCTTATGATGGTGGAACGTCCGAGGATTCAGGATATACGAGCGACAGCGTGTTTGCAGGGTTGGGTTTGTCGCTATTTTGGTATGTTGCAGGGAATCTTTACAGGCAAATTGCTGCGGTTGTGGATAACTGCGCAAAACCATTCTACGTGTCGTGGATAACCCCGACAGGCGGTTGGACTGCATACGGTTTCAGTGGCAATGTAACAAAGGGAATTACTGACGAGCAGACATCCATTGTCAATATTCTTGGCGATACTGATGTGTTGGCAAACAAAGAACAAAACACATTCAACCTGTATTCAGGACGTGTGAACAAAGAAACCTACGCCCATTTAATGACGATGTTGCAATCACGAATCCTGTATGTGTATGACACTGCCCGTGATATGGGTTGGTACTGCACCGCAGCAACCAACAATGCGACAACCATTCCGAGCGTGACAGGTAAGTCACAGACATTTCAAATACAACTTAAATCAATCAATGCCAACGAGCAATGAAACTCTATCTGAAATTTGACAGCGGCTTTCGGTTGATGAAAATGGATGCCGGGAGCGATATTGCACTCAATTTCTCGCACGACAATCTTGACAATCCAACAAACTATGTCAGCGAGTATTCGTACAGTCTGAAAGTGCCGTGTTGCGAGGAAAACAACAAACTTTTCACGAATTTTCTGCATTTGGATTCGCTGATTGTGGCAGGTGGTTACACGCCTACTAAAAGTATGCAGTATGTTGTTACCGACAATGCAGGTTCTTTGATTTCCACAGGTACGGCATACGTAAAAAGCATTTCAAACGGTTACTACAATTTGTCGCTGACAGGCTCGTTGTCGAGGATATTCAACAGGCTCTTAAATTCAGGATGGAACGCCCGAAACAACGACCTCGAATACACCGAACTAACAGACTGGTTGCAGATGTATAAAAGCGGCAGCGGAGAGTTTTCATCCGGTATTAATGCCATTGACAAAGATATTGTTTACGCTTCGTGGATGATTCCAAACCCTGTATTCGACTGGGAAACCCTACAGACAACGAGATTGCTTTTGGAGTACGGTTTGGCACGTGGCAGGGTAACCGAGACGCAATGTTGGATTGCAAGTATTATCGGTTTCGCACCTACGGCACAAGGGCGTTTGCCCGGATTCAGCAACGAAAAATGGGTTGAACTTGGAGAGATATATGACGAGGATTCCGAACAATACATTACCGCAGGCGGATTCTCCGTTTTACCTGTTCTATGCTCGAAAAGAAACTCTGACGATGAGCCGATACAGTCTTTTGATGTTGGCGAGGGTGTTGTGGAGTGCCAAATCGGGGAATACCGCAGTTATTACCAACAGCCATTTATCTACGTATTCCGTTTGTGGCAGATGTATCAGGCGGAGTTTGCACGGATAACTGGCGGTTATACTCTGAATCTTGACGACAGATGGTTTAACGACAGCAATCCGCAACTGGCAGGGTTGGTGTATATGCTGCCGAGGATGTGGGACGAGGGAAACACAGAAATACTCGGTGTGCAGGAACTTGACAACGGAACAGCAACAAAGACACTGCCGACTGCAGCGACACAAACAAGCAGTTCGACATTTCTCGTAAATGGTCTGACTGCGGAAGCAGACATTACACCATATCCGCAAGTCAGAAACAAGCGAGGTTGCAAAATCAGTTACGATTTCAATGTGCATCTGACTGTACAACCGAATCAGTCTATACCGGGAAATGCGACACTGTACGGATCGCCATACAATTTTCTGTTGCTGAATGTGTCTGTAAGGGACGATTACAACCTATATAACGGCTATCCTGCGACCATTGCAAACCACCGCTACGCAGTTATATTCCTGCCGACAGATGAGAGTATTACGATGGAAACAATAATGTCGGATGCACTGGCAAAAAGTTTCATACTGGCGGCAATGCAACAGGGGTACAAACTCGTTCAAGCGTCATACGAACCCGGCAGCACGCAGTGGGAATTTGATTTTACCGACACACTGTCTGCAATCAACCATCGTTCATCTTTTCAGGCGGACACATACGAAAGTCAAACGAGAATCGATGCGAATATAAGGTATCAGGACAATAATACTCCATTCCTGTATGTGCAGAACGGAGCAACGACATACACATATAACAGTGGCGGCATTGTGACAGTGGAATTGTCGAACATCAAAGCACGAAGCACCTATGCAACCCGAACAGGCAAAGCACTGACACTCGGCAACCTTTTCAGGGATGAAAAGCCGTTTGGCGTACTGCTCAAATACTCAAAACTGATGCACTTGGTATGGGATGTGGACGACAACGCGAAAACTGTCACTGTCAAAAGGTCTGCGGATTACTTTGCTGACATTGTGAATGGCGGTGCAGGGGTTACGGATATCAGTAAACTCGTTGATATTTCAAAGGGTGTTGAGGTTAATCCGCTGTCGTGGACTGATAACAAGGTGCAGTTGAATTATGCCGATAGCGATATGGATTACATCAAAGAGTATTCCAAACGCTATGGTCTTACATACGGCTCAAAATCCATTATTACAGCCAACGAAATAAAACCATCCAC
Source organism: Rikenellaceae bacterium (assembly GCA_045656065.1). Lineage (GTDB taxonomy): Bacteria > Bacteroidota > Bacteroidia > Bacteroidales > Rikenellaceae > CAJGBR01. The sequence goes on from JAZOQL010000035.1 coordinate 13,203, forward strand.
AAAACAACTGCTCGGACACAATGACAACGACACAATAAATCCTGTTGCGTTACTGTCTGAAAGTGTTATCCCGATTGGTCAATTGCTGTCTGTATCGTCTGCCGAAGTTGGGTATGTTGAGAATGATGCGATGATGTTGAACCAGTCAGGCGAAGAAAGCGACAATCATTATGGCTGTTTCCTGTTCAGGACGAATAACGGTGTTTGGAATACTCGTATTTGTGGCGGTTGGCGTAATGATGGTGCCGACTTTGCATATATTACTGACGACCTCGATTTTGAATACAATGTCGATGAATGGGCGTGGCACGGTCCGGGTGCGCTGACATCATACCACGAAGCAAGTTGGATAAAATGCTACGTCAAACCACAGTTCGATACGACCTCTTTGGATGGCTCTGTGTCGATTCATTTTGCTGCCGTGAGGGAATTGTACAGCGACCAACACAACGAGCCTATGTCGTATCTGTACGAAGCAGTTTGGAAAGACTACATCGAAGAGGTGTACAATGTACAGAATAAGACAGTACAGTTGTATGCGCATATCAACAAATCGACATTCGACCTGCTACGTGCAAACCCTCTCGTTAAGATTGGAAACTGTCTGTATCTGCTTACTACAATCGAGGGATGGGGCGAACATTCCCTGTTGTCAAAACTGACACTGCGACAGATTTTTGACCTCGACAAACTGACTGGCGGTGTGAGATTAGAACCTCGTGACGCTTGGTTTATACTGACCGAGGACAACGAAGAAATCATTTGCGAGGATGGCGATAATTTACTACAGGAACATTAAAATACAATCATTATGGGATGGATTAAAGAATCAAACCGTTGGAAACATCTTTTGGGCGGAATCGTACTTGGTACATTCCTGACATTCTTTTGCGCTCTCGGCTGCGGTGGGGGTATGGAGTTTAAAGATAAGCAATGGGGCGGCAAATGGGATTGGCTCGACTTTCTCGCTACCTGTTTGGGCGGCATTATCGGGCAGGATATTCAGTTAATAATCATTTATCTTATTGTCAAATGACACAAAAAGGAATCAATCTAATAAAGCAATTCGAGGGTTTGTGCCTGAAAGCGTACAAATGCCCGGCAGGTGTATGGACTATCGGTTACGGACATACACAGGGAGTTAAAGAGGGCGACACAATAACCGAGAGGGAAGCGGAAAACCTGTTGCGAAAGGATGTCTGCAACTTTGAGTGCAATGTGCGTTGCTCCGTCATTGCCAATCTTAACGACTACCAGTATGATGCGCTGACCTCGTTGGCGTACAATATTGGTTTGGGTGCGTTCCGCAAATCTACGTTGTTATGCATTATCAATAATGGCAATGCCACCGAAGAAGAAATCCGCAAGCAGTTCGACAGATGGGTTTATGGTGGCGGAAAGCAACTGCCCGGATTGGTACGTAGACGACACGCAGAAGCGGATTTGTATTTCACACCTTATTGTTAAAGACTATGGCGGAACATTATTACGACATTCCCGATGCCTGTTTTGTCGATAATCCCGTATTGTGTAACAATCTGCAAAACTTTTTGGACGACATTCACAGTAGGTTGCAGTCGTTAGAACAGGGGGGGGGCACGGGCGACCTCGGAGATAGATTGACGAGGCTTGAAAAGATGCACAAAGAAAACAAAATGATTTCAGGATTACACACACATTCAGGATGGACAAAACGATGAAACGTTATTTTCACTTTTGCTGTTTTCTTACAATAGCAGCATCCTTTATTTTACTTTCAGGATGCAGTCGTAAGATTGTGTCCGAGATTGTGACAGTACACGACACGGTGTACCAGTCTGCAACCAATGTCGAAAAGCAATACCAACACGACAGCATCTATATTGACCGTTGGCACACGGAATGGTTACAGGGCGACACAGTACACCATCGGGATAGTATCTATTTTCACGTTGAAAAAACGGTACACGACACGGTGCAAAAGACCGACACGGTATATAGAGCCACAACCAACAATCAAACGACCAATACGACCGAACAGGCAAAGCAAAAGAAACAACCTGTGGGGTGGATTTTCTTTGCCGGAATACTGACCGCTGCATTATGTTTTGTCGGTGTCAAATTCCTACTGTCAAAATGGCAAAAATAGTCAGTTTTGGTCACATTTCGGTCACATATTTTGTAATCGTATGAATTACAATTCTAATTGTACCCCCTGGGGGAGTGTTTCGATTGTCACTTTTTGAGTACTTTTCGACACAAAACAAATCATTTCAGGGTGTTGTGCGCTGATGAACGGCTTATGGTCAGTTGTAGGCGGTGCAAATTCTGTCATATTGATACAAATATTCGGTCACATTTCGGACACACTGTCTGCAAAGGTGTCGAACATTGACATTTTCTTTTTCTTTACATCGTCAGCAATGGCGATGTATGGTTTCAGTGTCTTATGGTCTTTGTGACCAGTCCAACGCATAACGACCTCTGACGCTATATCCAGTGAAAGAGCCGTCACAACGAATGTCTTGCGTCCGCAATGGGATGTAAGAACCTGCCATTTCGGTACTGATTCCTCGTGGCGTTCAGAACGCACCCACCAAACACGGCGTACAGGCTCGTCAATCTTTGCCATCCTGCCGAGTTCTTTCAGATAGATGTTTGTTTTCTGATTGCTGACAACAGGCAATGCTGGGCAATCTGCATCATTGCCGCAGTTGTACTTTTCAAGTATGGCTGCGGTTACTTTGTTTAATTCAATGTTGATGGCGGCAGATGTCTTTTTCGTAACCACACGAAAATGTTCTTTGTGGATGTCCGACCGCCGCAGTTTGGCAACGTCAGAATACCGCAGACCGCTAAAGCAGCAAAACAGGAATATGTCACGCACCCTGTCAAGGTGTGGCAATGCCGACAAATCCAGTTCCATAATGCGATGCAGTTCGTCACGGGTAAGATAGACAACCTCGTTTTCCGATTCAGACCGATAGCGAGTATAGAATCCTGTTGCGTCAGTCTGCTCGCACAACCCTCGTTCAATGGCTGTCCGCAAAGTCCATCGCAGTTGTTTTAGAAACTTTTGTACTGTGGCGTTGATAAGTCCACGTTCAAAGCAGAAATCCATAAATGCCTGTATATCGGCTTTCGTAAAGTCTGCGAGTGTCTGATATGGTCGCCAGTCTGATATGCGGTTACGCAGTGTAATATAATTGCGACGTGTGTTGTAACTCCAACCATCCCCGAGGGTGCTATCTTTCAAAAACAAGTCCATTACACCCACGAGCAGCAATGATTCTTTTGCCTGTTCTTTGGTGTGGATGTCTCCGAGTGAAGATTTGACCTCGGCAGGGGTAACGATACGATGTTCAAGATGTGCAGCATCAAAGAGCCTGTCGATTGCTGCGGTCTTTTCCTGTATTTCTTTCATCGCCCTGCGATGGGTACGGAGTGGCAACCCTGTGCGAGAATCCCACTCGCTATCTTTTGCCGAGGTGTCGAGATAGTGAGTGACACATTGACCGTTCCACGATACACGCATCCTGATTGCCTTTGTACCGTCCGTGTGTGGTCTGTTGAGGGTGTAACGGACGCTGTATTTCATAGTCGGATAGTAACTCCATTTTGCTCTATGCGGACACGTTCAAGCAGTTTCCCGGCTTTGTGCATCGACCTGTTTTGAACAATCCACAGGATGACAGTTGCAATGCCTGTCGCACCCATTATAAGACCGCCTGCGAGTTGTGTGCTTTCTCCATTGCTGTAGAGCAACGAACCGCAAGTTGTGCCGACTACCGCAACAGGTATCATTACGAGTTGCAGGTTTGCCGACCTCTGAATATAGAATGATGCTCGTTGATGGTCACGCCAAATGGAATCCAAACGTTGCTGTTCGGCTTGCGATAGTTGCGGTGGTATTCCGTAACTGACAGGTGCTTGCGCCATTGACACGGACGCAGTGAGAGCCATTAATAATAATATAAGAATACGTTTCATTATGGATATAATCTAATTATCCGACATCTTTTTTCTCGACAGCCTGCGGCTGTTGGTAACTGTCAAGGATGCGAACGAGCCTGTCAATCGTTGCATCCTTTTTCTTCGATTCCAACTCCAGTTCCGCAATCCGTTCTTTGAGTTGTGCGACCTCTGTATTGGAGTTTGCCGAAAGCATAGTACCCTCGCCAGTAACAAGCCACGAGCGACTGACTTCCGGGAATACAGACAGGATGGTTTCGATTACTGCTTTTCCTACATTTTCATTTCCACACAAACCACTCGTGTATGTGTGTGATTTTCCGAGCATATCTGCGAACTTTTTGTTGTTGTTTTCGCAAAAATACGCCCGAATTTCTGAAATTCTTTGGCTGATTTCTGCCATTTTTCCGAACTATTTAAGGGTTATACTGAATTTATTTTAAAATTTATTTACCTATATTTCAGCAAAATACCGAATTTATACGAAAATTTTTTAAAAAAAGTTTGGTACATTCAGAAATTTGCTTACTTTTGTACTCGATTTTGAAACCATTGCAAAAATAAGTAAAAAATTTAAAACAGCAGAATTATGACAAATTTGAACTACACAACAAAGGAAATCAACAGCAACTTCAAGATTAAAGTTGCAGGTGTTGATGAGAATGGAAACCACATTAACACACTGGTTGGTGTTAGTGGTGCAATCGCCCTGATTGGTATTGATATGTTCAACAGACTGCTCGACCGTGCTTTCAACAGCACCGGGGATTGCTGCTTTTGCAAACTCCGCAGGGGTATCAAATTCAGTTTCTATGCTTATTAATTAATCCTTAAATATCCTGAACAATGAAAACAATAGAAGATGTCAAAAGGCTGGTCGCTGTATTGACTGACGAGCAACAGCAATTATTGAAAGATACCATTAATAAAGGTGGTTGGGGTGACGGAGAATATGAATTTCTCCGCTACCCTGCCGCCACTGGCAACGACAACACCGAGACTGTTTGGATGTATGGATATTGTACCAATGACGCAAAATTGGCAGGTCATTTTCAAGGTCGCCAAGTGTCAGCAATGTTCCGCAGCATCTACAAAAAACTGTGTTCTTACAACCACAACAGAACAGGTTACGTCATTTCCCATTGCAACGACTGGTGGGGGGATGGCAGCGGAGATATGTTGTTTATCCGAGAGGAGTATGTTGATGCCTTTGAACAATGGGCAAAACAATAAAGTGTGTTGGGTAACGCCCACAGCCGGAGAGCGAGACTCCGGCACACCTCAAGGAAACGTTTCAACAGTGGTACAGAATTTCGGTAGGCAGTGCCTTTGAGCCATCCACTATAAAAAATGACTGAAAGCGGACACCGGACAGCAGGGAATCAGACCGCCACGGACGATAACGGATGCAGACCATAGAAAACCGTGAGCCAAACAAAGAGGATGCAATACAACAGGGGTGGCATAGCAGCACGGCAGACCGTTCAGGTGCGAATCCTGACACTCCACAACTTTTATTAAGAATCAAAATGAAAACATACGTTTTAATGCTGTCAAAGTATTTCCCGGCTACACATCCGAAAGCAGGGAAACCGACATTTTTTAGGGAAAAAATGAGCGGTGCATTATTGCCTGACGGCACTAACTGGCGGAAACTGCATACTATAAGAGCCAACTGGAAATTGTGGTCTGACCGCATTTATCAGGTAAGAACTGGCAATGCTGAATTGAGCATCCGCCAATGGAGTGGCAAACCATACCGTTCAAAGACAATAGAGATAATGAGATTAGGACAGAATGACGGTGTGGGTGTTCAGATGTTGAGATTCGACAAAGACCGTGACGGAATGGTGTCATACAAATTATTTAATGTTGATGGGAAATACCCATCCATCGAGGAATTAGCATTTAATGATGGGTTGAATCTTGACGATTGGAAAGCGTGGTTTCAGGATTACGACTTTACAAAACCTATGGCGGTTATCCATTTCACGAAATTTAGATATTAACCTTTTATTAACCAATCAAAAATCAAAAACAATGAACGAAAATCAAATCAACAACAAGCCTGTAAGCGTCCACAGAGACGAGAACGGCAACCCTGATGGGGTATTGGTGCAGACACTTGACGAACGCTTTGTAATCGAGTTGCACGACATTGACGAGGGCAAAGACAATTTCAGTTTTGACACCGCACAGGAACGGTTAAAAGAACTCGGTAAAACCACATTCAACAAAAAGCAGGGTTTGATACTGGCTGCATACATCGAGGAAATCAACGCAGCGCTTGTCGAAGCAGGTGGCGAACCCTTTGCCGAAGACTGGTACATATCCGGGGAACTGTACAAACCTGTTGGGTGCGCTGACTACCTCGGCACCTACTCGTGGTTCTTCTACGGCCACTACGGTTGTTTCGACTACTACGTCCGCTGCTTCGGTTTCTTCCGCTGTCGTCCTGTCCTCGCTTTGCCTTTACAAAGTTAAATAGTTAAACGTTGCAGCCTGCTTTCGGGCAGGCTGCATTAAAACCAATCAGCAATAGACAACACGATTAGCAACACACAAGCACGGGAACAGGTTATCGAGAATATAACCAACATCCTAAAGGAAACACCTTTTACATTCGAGTTTAAGGTTAAGAAAAAATCTACTGGCGTACACATCATTTATGAGATTACCCAAGAGGAAATGAATGCAGTTTTACAATCCCAAATCAATTAATTATGGAACATTCAGAATATGTAATCAGGATTGCCGAGATTGAGCAGCGGCAAAAAGCACGGAGACGTGCAAAAGAGCAGTACGAACGAGATACAAAAGCCTTTTATGACAATAAGGTTGCTGTAGCCAAATCGGAGTACAATAGCAGACTTGACCAGTATATGCAGAAATTCAGAGCCGAGCAGGATGCAGACGAGCAACTGAAACTGCAAACCAAAATCGAATACCTGAAATCCAAAGAAGCAGCGGAAAAGGCTGTTGAAATGGGGGGGGGTATAAACCCATAGGCAAACACCTCGGATGGAACAACCCTTGTAGCACGGTGGCAAGTGCGGCGTAGCAGTCCAACCAGTCAATACGCAAGTTCACAGGTTCGAATCCTGTCAAGGGTGCAAGTATTAACCAATTAAAACCATTCAACAATGAGAACAATAGTATTTCTTTACAGCAACAAACAACAGATGGTATTTACTGCCGAGGGCAGCACGGAACTTGACACCGCCATTGGCATTGCCCGTGAGAATATGCCGCAGGGTGCAAATAGTTTCTGTATTGTATGCGGAAAAGGCATAAGAAGCCACTGGATGCGCTAACGGCAGGTGGCGTGGGTAAGTGTACCAAGTTTTAGAGAACGTCAAAATACGGCGAAATTCGACAAAAATAACTGATATGAACAACCGAGAATCAAAATGTAAATACTGCATCAATGCTTTTCAGGCAAAGCGTGGATACGTGGTCGAGCATTGCTGCAGCGCAATGGGGGGGGGCTTGCGTCCTTACCGAGTTGTGAAATGTAACAAATACAGATAAAATGAACGTAACGAAAACCAACAGACAGATTAAACGTGACGAGTTGGCGGCAAAGGCTTACAAACTCTATAAGAAAGCACTCGAAAAAGGATTGACCAATCAACAGGCAATAGACGAAGCACGATTTAATCCTGCTATCAGGGTAAGCGACCGCACAATGCGTACTTACATCCAATTAATGGAGAGCGAAAACAATGACTGAATCAACATTGATAGGTATAACGAAAGAGCAGTTGGCGCAACTGGTCGAGGATGCAGCACGGAGAGGTTACGAAGCAGCAAGGCGTGATTTGGAACAGTCCGAATGGCTTACATCCCGAAAAGAAATATGCCGTTTCCTGTCGCCTGAAAAACCTATCAGCGAAGCAACATTCAACCGCAACAGGGCAAAAGGTATGTATGGCGAAGCCATCATTGGCATTGGCGCAAGGTGCAAAGCAAAGAAAGATGAACTGTTGCAAGCAATACAGCGATACCAATTATTAACCATCTAGTACAAATCACACAATGAGTAATCAAACAAGTAACCTGCCAGCGTTGCAGGAAAGTAAGAACGAGTTCGCAATGGCTCTTACTGATGCCATCCAACTCGACATCGTAAACAATGTAGCAGGGGCGTTTGATGCCGCTATCATAGTGGCACGGCTCGAAGCAGTACTGACCGATGAAGTTATGGAAGCGGTATTTATGCCGTTAATGAACAAAAAAATCGGTTTCCTGACTGACCACGACCCGAACCGCCCTCGCAATGGTGTAACCCCGAAACCGTACCCGGTCAGTGTTGTACGTACCTGCATCATTGACGCAGCGAGTATGGGTTTGCGTCCTACGGGCAACCAGTTCAATATCATTGCCGAAAGGATGTACCCGACCAAAGAGGGCTTTTCGGCACTGTTGAAAAACTACAGTGTGCAGCACGATTTGAAGTACATTTTTCAATTCGACAGTGGCGCACAACCTCAATCAACGCCCGAATGGGAATATATACCCTGTGTCATTAACTACCAGTTGAACGGAGAGACGCAGAAACCGTTCAAGTATGTTGCATCGGTCAATAAGAAAAACGGTGCCAATGTCGACCAAATGAGGGGCAAAGCAGAAAGAAAATGCAAAAGGGCGTTTTATGAGTATCTGACCGGGAACGATCTCGGCGATGCAGATGCCGACACAGTGGATGTGACCTATACCGAAGTGAAACCCACAGCGACCGCCAAGAGCGCAGCACAGAGGGCAAAGGAAGCAATGGAAAAGGCGAGAGCCAAACGTGAAGCAGCCGAGGAAAAAAAGACCGCAACGGCAGGAATCCAACCCAACATCAACTTTGATGAAATGACGGACGAGGAAATTGAACGTTTGACCAACGGAGAGGGGGTTGAGCAATGAAAGTCATACGGTATGATTGTAAAACCAATCAGGAGTGGCGAGCAGAACGCTCGCACTCCATTGGCGCAAGTTCAATTGGAATCCTGATTGGTGCAAACCAATTCACAACCCCGATGGAACTGGCTGTAAAGATGCGTAAGGAGTTAGAAGGCGATTTCGATTACACGCAGACACTGGCGATGATGAGAGGACACGCCTATGAACAGGGAGTCGCTGACCTGTTCAGTTGGAAAACAGGCAAAGAGGTAATCAAGTCGAGCAGTCGTGAGTTTCTTTTGAGACGTGACGACATACCATTTATGCACGCCAGTCCGGACAGAACGTATTGGATTGATGCAGATGGCACAAAGCACGGAAAGAATGCTGCAGCGAACAAAGGAGTACTGGAGTGCAAGACCACTCGCAGACTTATCGACCCTGACGATTTGCCGCTATCGTGGCAGTTTCAGTTACAGGTGCAGATGGGTATTGGCGGTTTCAGTGAGGGTTTTATTGCGTGGGATGTACTGACCTCGACAGATGGTTTCGGTTACAAGTATTTCCAGTTTGACGAGGATTTGTTTAATACCGCTGTGGAGTTATGCAGGGATTTTTGGGAAAACACCATTGTTGGCGGCAACGACCCCGAACCTGTCAATGCTGCCGACCTGTTACAAAAGTACCCTACGAGCATTGAGGGAAAGACCATCACGGCGGACGAGGAAACGAAACAACTTGTTTCCGAGATTAAAGAAATGCAATCTACAGCCAAAGAACTTGACAACGAGATTGACGAGTTGAAAAAGAAACTCGTAATGAAGTTTACTGACGAGGAAGCGATAGTCGATAACGAGACTGGCAAACCCATTGTGACCTACAAAACGAAGTCGGGTGCAATGCGTGTGGATTCCAAGAAACTCAAAGCGGACTATCCCGATGTATATGCTGCGGTCGCCAAGCAGGGAGAAAGCAGCCGTACACTATTAATTAAGTAATCTATGGCAACAGGTCAAATCAGCAACAAACAAAAGGTGGTCCGGGTGTGTTGCTCGGACTTCCGCTGGTTTGTCCGTGACACCGAGGGAAACAGTTTTAAGTTAGGCACAAATCCGAAATACTATTTTATGGGCGAGTGTTCAAAGGGATTACACCCTGATACTATCAAAAAGCAGTTTGCCGATAAACCGAGAATCTGTCAAACCTATAGTGAGAAATGAGTAAAGGAATATACTATAAGATTGATTGTGATGAGTGCCGCAGACTGGGTTTGACAGGCACGGATAAGGATGTGTATTTCTTTGTTAAGTCGTTCAAAGATGGTTTGACTATGGGACAGGCAATAATGGCGGAATACCTATGCACAACCAGTCGCACATTGCGAACATCTATTGACAGACTACAACGAAAAGGGTTACTGGTTAAATCTGCATCCAATTATATAATTAATGGCGGTGTGGTTTGTACATATAAAGTCTGCAACCCTACGGAAAAATCTTCCGCAGGGTGTAGGAAAGAATTTCCACAAGGTACGGAAAAATCTTCCGCAGGTACACCTTATATTAATACAAGTAATATACAAGATATAAATACAACAAATATACAAGGGGATGCGCCCACCGCAGAAATTATTTCGATTTCAGAATTGGTTTTGATTAAGTGGAACGAGCATTACACACAGCATTTCAATACTGGATATGTACCCGACTACCGCAACCTGACCAACGACAAAGATTTGATTTCCGATGCGGTCAAAAATAAGATGCAGGATTTCAAAAAAAATCCGGACAATGCAGATGAAGCAGCCGAATTCATTCAGGCAATGTTTGAAGCAATGTTTTCCGCTGCCGACAAATGGCAAAAGGAACACTGGACGCTGCACACTGTAGCCACACAATTCAATCAGTTATACAACGCAATAATCAACAGACAGAATGGAAACAACAATAACAGTATCAATGAGGGAATATCCCGGGAATACGTTGAAAGAAAGATGCGAGAGGCTGGATTGTTATAACCCTGCCGCCATCGGAAAGACCTTTGCGATGGTCAAGACGATGAAAGATTGTTTGGCGATTCAGGATTCAGGCGAACCGGTATTGAGGGCAATAACGAGACAGGGAAAAGCCGAGAGTGTGAAACTATCTGCAATGATAGCGTTGAACATTGCCGCAGTCGATAGGTTTCTCCACCTGAAAAACCCTTTGAACGAAGATGAAATTGATTTCATTGCCGAGCAGATTGTGGACGAGTTCGGGTGTGCGCTGACAATGGCAGACATCTACATTGTGCTACGCAATGCCAAAGCAGGGAAATATGGCAAATTCTACGAGAGATTGTCCGCACCTGATGTGTTGAACTGGTTCCGGGAATACTACGACAACAGACTGGATGCAGCATACGAATACAACCTGACCAAAGACAAACAGCAATATTCGGGCAATGGAGACGGCAATGAGGTATTGATGGGTTTGGGATATACATTCGATAAGGATGGGCGGATCGTGCGTGATGAGGACGGACACAATGTAATCAACAAAGAGCAGGTTGAAAAGAACGAAGCAGCACGGAAAGCACAGGAACAGAACGACCCTCGCAGGACCGATGAGGAATACAGGAAATTCAAAGCGGCATACTATGGCAACAAGAAACGCTATATGGAATCACTTAAAAAAGAGAAGAAAAATGATACAAAAGAATGAATACAAATGGAATGAACACGGAGTGTGCTTAAATCCAACAATAGCGAAGGAGTATATAAAGGATAAACGTATGTTGGTAGGTATTAATATACGAATCCAAATTGCACAAAAACCAAACGGAGAATGGTGTTACGGATTCGATTATAGTTATGGAGTAGGTCGGTCAGTTAGTGGTGTAAATTTAAATAACAAAGCCGTATTTAAAACCGCAGATGCAGCAACAATGGCGGCTGCCGACTATCTTTTAAAGTCATTTCAATCCGGATGGGATACAAAAAACTGCGATTCAATAATTGCAAAATTAAAAATATGGTCACAACCAAAACAATTATCATTATTTGACTTATGAATACCACATTTCAAAACGAACATATTATCCATAATGGCAAAAGGTACATCCCCGAAAGCGAAGCAGTCAAGGTGTACGACAGAATTTACAAACTGTTGAAAGACCAAAAGGAATACTTTAAAACCAAATCACAGACGTTGTGCGCCAGTTGCAAAAAGCGTGAAGCAGGGTTTATTAAGTGGTACGAACAAAACTACTTGAACAGACCACAGCAACAGGACAACCAACAGGAAATGAACTTATAGGTTAATTGTCACGGAAACCCCTGTCGAGAAGCCGGACAGGATACAGGTAAAGAGGGAACGACATTTTTGCAAGTTTCATTATCAGGTTCAGGATTAATTATTTTGTCATAATAGTACCTCCGAACAACCCTCTGCAAAGTATGAAAAGTGTTGGTGCGAGTCCAACTCCGTAACCAAAATACAAAAAACGACGGTCAAAATGGAACAGAACGACAACAACTGGGACGATACAATTGCAGGATTACTTGAAATCCTGTGCGCAGTGGCAATCTTTATTGCATTAATCATAATTCATTAACCAACAAAATTTTAAAGCAATGACAAAGCAAGAATTAGCAAGCAAAATCGCCAAAAGAATCGGCATTGATGCAATCGTAGTAAAAAGCATCCTCGATGAAGCAGCCGACCAAATCATTAAGGCAATGATGCAGGGCGAAAACTACTATCAGCGTGGATTTGGCACATTTGCCGTAATCACTCGCAAGGCAAAGACTGGTCGCAACATCACAAAGGGAACGTCTGTACACATCCCCGAACACAGGTGTCCGAAATTCAAACCCTGCAAGGATTTCAAGGATGCAGTAAAATGAAAGCAATATGAAAAGTAAAATCTACATTGCAGGTAAAATCACAGGCGACCCGGAATACAGGCACAAATTCAAGTGTGCCGCATACGAGTTGAGGGAGTGCCGCCGTAGTTGCAGTGCAAACAAGCAGTGCAGCGGTTGTGTGTTCTACGACAGGGATTATTTAACGTCCTGTAGAATCAGCAGCGTATTTCCCGACCAACTCGAAATTGTCAATCCTGCCGAGTTTGATGTAAAAGGTCGTTGCTACTGGCGTATTATGCTGTACTGCATCCGTCAAGTAATTAAATGCGACTACGTTTTTATGCTGAAAGACTGGCAGGATAGCAAAGGCGCACGGAAAGAACACAGGGTCGCCAAATGGTTTCACAAAAACATAATCTACCAACAATGAAAACGATAAAGTACGTATTGGTTACTGCCGACCACAGGGAACTATATTTCGACCATTGGATGGATATGATTTCGGCAATGGCAACAATGATTGATAAAGGCGAGACGGTCTGTGTCAAAAAACTGGATGAAAGGATTACGAATGATGAAAAGTGTTGCTGATGAAATCCGGTTAATCCATAAAGAACTCGGATGGGTAATGAAGCACCTCGCCAACATCTATCAGGCTGTGAAGTCAGACGACGACACAGCCGTTGTTGATGAAACCGACCCACGCCAAATGTCGCTATTCCCCGACAATGGAGAAACTGACGATAATTTATAGGTATGAAATGAAGTCGAAACAACAGATTATAATGGAACTGTACGAAACAAACTTTGTTGAGAAGTACGCCCGGAAGATTGCCAACGATGCCGACAGGATGTTTCTCGATGATATTGTTGCGGAGTTGTATTTATACATCTGTGAAATGCCGACAGACCTGATTACAGGCATATACAACCGTTGCGGTATTAATTGTTTCAGACGGTACATTTCGGGTGTTGTGTTCAAACAGATGAGGTCGCAGAATAGTAAGATATTTTGGAAGTACAAACGACACGCACAGCGGTATATACCTGCGTCACAGGTCGAGAACTTTGAAAGGTTATGGGAAGAAAGCGTAAACAACTCACTATAGACACATCGGCAAAGGTATTCCACGATCTCGATGTCGAGTACACAGCCAACGACTATAACAATGCGATGGTTGATGCGCTCAATAGTCTGCCGCCTGATGAACGCTCTATGATGATTTTGTATGTCGCTACAGGATGCAACAAAAGCAAACTGGCAAAGATGCTCGGCTGTAGTCGCACGCACATACACCCTCGTATCGTTGCACTCCAAACAAAACTGAAAGAAATAATCAAAACAAAAAAAAACGCTGACGATGATTTATATTAACATTCTACTGATTGCCGCTATATGGGTGTTCCTGCTCGATTTGAGCGGAGCGTGGCAGTCAATGACAATCCATATTTCGGGATGGCTCACAAACGGCAAAATCCAAAAACCGATAGAGTTGAAGCCTTTTTCCTGCTCGTTGTGTATGACCTTTTGGACGGGCTTGTTGTACATCCTGATTGCAGGACGATTCACAGTGCCGACAGTGGCGTATATCTGTCTGATTGCATACCTGACACCGAGAATCAAAGACACGCTGATTGTTGCTGATGCAATGTTGGCGAGATTGTTCAACCTTTTAATAAGTCGCAAAGATGGATAACAAACCAATTATGACGAATGAACAGCGGAAAACCCTGCAGCGGTACGAAAAGCACCTCCACAGCGCTTTTTATGCCGACTACGTTGTAGGACTACCAGCCAATGACGTTCGTGTCTTATTCGGCGTTTTCAACAAAATTTACTCCGCCACCGAAACAAACTACAGTTGCAATTTCTGCGTGTTGAGAGTGTTGAAAGGTTTGGCGAGACTGTATTACAAATCTGACAGCAATAAAAAGACGAAATGAAAGAAAAGAAATCTATCATACAACAGGCTGTTATATTGCCAATGTCCGCACTGGAAACCAACACCGGACAGATTGAGGGATTGCCAAAGAACCCACGACTGATAAAGGGTGAGAAGTTCAAGAAACTCAAAAAGAGCATCGAGGACAATCCCGAAATGCTTGCGTTGCGAGAACTGCTCGTTTATCCTATAGGGGGGGGCAAATATATTATTATAGGGGGCAATATGCGATACACGGCAATGTCTGAATTAGGATATAAAGATGCGCCGTGTAAAGTCATTGACGAGAGTGCCACCGTTGAACAACTACAGGCATACACCATCAAAGACAACAGCGGATTTGGCGAGTGGGATATGGACTTGCTCGCCAATGAATGGGATGTCGATTTGCTTTCCGAGTGGGGTGTTGATTTGCCAACGGTCAGTGAAACCGAGAAACTATCACTACTCGATTATACAGGTGTGTACTATGAACCGCTGAAAGTACCTGACATTAAACTAATGGACTGCGTAAACCTCGACAAATTCAATGCCAAACTACAGGCGTTGAAAGAGTACAATTTGACTGATGAACAACGAGAAACGCTGAAATGGTTTGCATACCGATTCATAAAGATAGATTTTGAGAGTGTTGCGAATTACTATGCTTTCAATGCTACTGACGAGGAAAAGAAAGTCATTGAAAGGCTGCGGTTGGTATTGACTGACAATGGCCTAAATGGGTTTATTCAGGACGACTTGTTGAGGGTTGCAGAGCGTGTTATGTTTGACGATGATAAGGAGAGCGAAGAATGAAAGACGACATACACATACTAATCCCATCGTACCACAGACCGAAAAACAACAAGACGGTCAAATACTTTGTCAAAATGGGATGGCAACCCGACAAACTGCACGTATTCATTGATAGCGAAGCAGACGACAAAGCGGACTATGACTTTGAATGTGCGAAGCAGGGTGTACAACTCCACGTCTTTGATATGGATGAAGCACGCAAGCGGTACGACTATATCCACCGACCTACACCTGCAAGACGTGCCGCAGGTCAAGCACGCAATATGTTTCAGGACTGGGCGAAAGAGAACGGCATTGACTTTTACTGTGTCATTGACGATGACACGCAAGGCTACGGAATCAAGTTTCCAAAGCACAGCGAAACAAGAGCGACCATTGACGACATCCGGGATGTGTTCTTTTACATCGAGGAATTTATGAGACGACAACACATTGGTTTGTTTGGACTGATGCAAAGTGGCGATGCGATTGGTGGAGCGAAACCACGATTATACATTCCCAAAGTAATGAACACAACATTTTACCTGTTACCGTATGTGTACAGGGGCGAAAGAGGTGTGCAGGATAATGATACGAGTATGTTCGTGGGCGTGATGAACGAGGGGTATTTTACAGGCAGTACAGGTTGCGGTCTTATGCTGCATCAAACACCGAGTGCAAAGGCAACAGGCGGACTTACTGACTTATACAACGAATGCAAGTTGCTGAATAAATCACTCGTGACACCAATACAGTTTCCATCCGCTATCTTTGCCGAAAAGCAGGTCAAGAATGGCGGACGGTTACACCATCATATTTGCAACAAATACTTATTCCCACGAGTGTTGAAAGTCAAAGCAACAGACCGCAGCAATATGGCGTGGGATTCATTCCCTGAAGATATACCATTCACAAACGAACCGAATAGATTATGGCAACAAGAAAATCAATAACAAAGCAGAAAAAGGAAGCGATGATTGATGCACTGCGCCGTAGTGCAGGAAACATCACTGTCGCCTGTAAGAATGTAGGTGTGTCACGTGATACACATTACAGATGGTTGCACGATGACGACTGGTACAATGACGAGTGTTTAAAGGTTGATGAGGAAACAGGCGATATGGTTGAGGGTGAATTGATGAAACACATTCGCAATGGCAACCTTACGGCAATCATATTCTACTGCAAAACCAAACTGAAAGACAGGGGATATGTTGAAAAGAACGAAATGGATTTGGGCGGAGATATGACTATCAATGTGACAGACTTTGAATGAAACGACAGCGGACTATAACTGTAAACCTGTATAAACCCAAAGACTATCAGTTGGCGGTGCATCGTGGACTGTCCGAACACTGGGCGGATTCATTCCACTTTGTAAAGGCTGTGCGCCAGTGCGGAAAGTCGATGATGGCTGAAAACATCCTGATTAAAGCGTCACTGACACACCCGAACCAAACATCCGTACTGATTGCACCGACATTCAAACAGGCACGCAAAATTCTTAAATCCATTGTCCGCAAGTTCAGACGTACACCCCTGTATGCAGGAAGTAACAGCAGCGACCTCGAATTTACATTCTCCAATGGCAGTATCATTGTGTTTCTGTCTGCCGAACAGGGCGACAATATACGTGGTCAGACGGTGTCGCAATATGGTGTGTTGGTAATTGATGAAGCAGCGTATATCAGCGATGAAGTCTTTTACACCGCAACACCTTTCGTCAATGCAAACCACGCACCTATTGTCGCAGTCAGTACACCGAGATTCAAACAAGGTTTCTTTTATGATTTCTACGCTGATGGGTTGCAGGGCAAAGCAAACATCTACGCATACGATTTCACGGACTATGACAATCCATTTCTGACACCTGAAAAGTTGGAAATGTACCGCAACAAAATGCCGTTGAATCTATTCCGAGCAGACTACCTCGGACAATGGATGGAAACAACGTCTGATGTGTTCGGAGATTTCAAAAAGGTACTGTCAAACACCGTGTCAATGACCGGGCAATATACAGCCGGTATCGACTGGGGTGTTGGTAAGAACGCAAAGAGCAACGACAGCGACAGCACCTCTTTGTCGATATTCAACAATCTACATCAACAGGTCGGTATATTCCATTGGAACGATCTCGATGAAACAACGACCATTGCACGAATAGTTGAGACGCTGAAACAGTTTAATGTCCGCAAGGTTGTAGTGGAAACAAACAGCATTGGCAGTGTGTATCTGGGATTGTTGCGAAAGGCAATCCAACAGGCAGGGTTGCTTTGTCAGGTTGTTGAATTTGCGACTACCAACGACAGCAAACGTGAAGCAATAGAATACTTTATCGTACAGGTGCAAAACCGCACAATTCAACTGCTTGACGACAACGAGCAGTCAATACAGATGTCCGCTTTCAGGATGGAGAAAACACCTACAGGCAAAGTGACCTACAACGGCACACCCGGCTATCACGACGACTGCATAATGGCAACCGCTATGGCACTACACGGATTGAAAATTGGAACGTATAACATACTTTAAAACAATGAAGATAATAAACAGTTGGCGACAGGTTACATTGTCGCAATTCACGGAAATTCTGAAACTGCAATCCGAGAATCAGGATGCAGCAAAATTCACTCAAAAGGTAATTGAACACCTGTACGGCATCGACCCTCTGACGATACCTTATACCGAGTATCTGTCAATGATAAAAGGTTTGAACGAATTCTTTGACAAACCCATTGCCGAACAAAAGATTACGTCAAATGGTTGCTACACTATCAATGGCACAACGTACAGGTTGGATATTAATCCGCAGTCATTCACTACGGCACAGTATATCGACTTTACAAACTTTGCAAAAGAGCCGAGCAGATACGCTGATATGCTTTCCGTTGTGTTGATTCCTGACGGTCATTTGTACAACGATGGGTACGATATGGAAAAGACCAAAGCGGACATTGGGGCAATGCCTGTTGATAATGTCCTCGGCATTGTCAGTTTTTTTCAGGAATGGTCAAAAGCATCCATCAAAACCATCCTGCGCTTTTTGACCAAGCAGATGAAGTCGAAGAAAACGAGCAGGAAAACAATGCGGAAGTTGAAACAGGGAATCAATCGCCTCTCGCAATGTATGGAATTATCCCATTCGTGCTGACGTACTGCCAATTGACAAACGAAACACTAACTACAGCAATGCGTGAAAGCGTGTTGCAGGTGTTATTCATATACAACTACGAACACACACGAAGACTGCTTGACGAAGAGAACCGCCGCAGGTATGCTGTTGGCGGTTTCAATGGCATACGATAATTTATTGTCAAAATATCTTTACAATGGCACAAACCGAAGTCGAAATACTTAATATAGACACCTCGCAAAGCGTTCGTTCTATTGCAGACCTGAAAGCAGAGGTCAAAGCACTGAAAGACCAACTCGTTACACTGGAAGCAGGAACAGAAGAGTACAACGAAGTACTGGTTAAGGTTGCAAACAGGCAGCACGAATTGGTTGAAATTACCGAACAGGTCAAACAATCCAGTCAGGATTTTGGCGACCGTATGGCAAATGTTGCAGGTGCGATTGGCGGTGTGAGTGGTGCAGTGCAGACAGTGACAGGTGCATTGTCTTTGATGGGCGTGGAAATTGGCGATGATGCCAAACTGATGAAAACGCTTGTATCTGCAATGTCAATCACATCGGGCATTACTGCCATTGATAAAGGTATGAAAGCGGTTAAGGCTCTGACTGTATCGTTAAAAGCATCTACCGCAGCGGCAGGCGGACTCGGAAAGGCTCTGAAAGCACTTGCACTGTCAAATCCTTTTACGGCTATTTTGGCGGCTGTTGTCGCTGTTACCGCTGCGGTTGCAGGACTGGTCACAGCCATAGGAAACGCACGTGAAGCACAAGCGAGGTTACAACAGGCTTTCGACAACAAACAAATGTTGGATGCGTACAATGAGTTAGAAACAAAACTCAATACGCAGGTCGAAATGATGAAGATTGACGGGCAAACCGAGTACGAAGTGTTTCTGCAAAAGAAAACCAATGCAAAAGCACTGCGTGACCAAGCGGAACAAAACCTCAATCATTATCTTAAAATTATTCAAACAGGCTCACGTGCAGAGAGAAAAGCAGCCGAAGAATTTTATCAGATATGGAGTGAAGCATACGACAAAAGGGCAGCGGACTATCAGGCATTGATAGACCAAACAGCCATCGAAGAACACCGAGAAGAAAAGCGCAGGGAAACAGAACAGGAAACAGCAAGACGAGCCCGACAGCAAAGGGCGCAAGCAGCGGCATCGGCAGCAGCGGCACAAAAGAAAGCGGAACTTGCACAGATAGCAAAGATTGAGCGTGATGCGCAAATTGCTTTGATGGATGCAGAGGACGCAGAACTGGCAAAACTCAAAGACACCTACGATGAGCAGGTCAGATTGTACCAAAAGCGAGGACAGGATATTTCCACACTTACAGCAAAGTATGAAAAGGAACGTCAGGCGATAATCGACAAGTATATTGCTGAACGTGTGCAGAAAGACATTGAAGCAGCAGAGAAAGAAGAAGAAAGAGCAGCGAATAAGTCTGCGGCATTGGTCAGACTATTGGAAAAACAGATGGCAGACGAACAAGCCATTTATGACCGGATGCAGATTGAAACCGACAACCGACTGGCAAAGGATTACACCGAAGAAAAGGTCGAGGAAGCGGAAGCAATGATGGAATCCGCTTATATGGCATTGCTACAACGTAAAATTGAACTCGAACAGCAACTGTTACAGAGTGAAGCACTGACAGACGAGGACAGGGAAGCGTTGCAGGATTCCTTGCTACAGCATCAAAAGGAACGTGCCGAATTGAGTGTGCAAATCGAGCAGAAAGCGTTGGAGAAACGCAAAGCACTGTATCAGAATTACGCAAAAGCAGTCAATTCGATTACGTCTTCTATAACATCCATACTCGGCACTATTGGCGGCACACTCGAAGAGGGTAGCAAACAATGGAAAGCGGTAAAGATTGCGGAAGCAACCATTTCAACCATTCAGGGCGGTGTCGCTGCATATATGGGTATGGTTGAAAGCATACCGGGTCCGGCAGGTTTGATTGCAGGTGCGGTTGCAGCAGCAGCAACGGTGGCGGCAGGTATGGCGGAAGTGGCAAAGATACGCAACACTGAAATATCAACTGGCGGTAGCAGTGGCACAGCATCCACAACAACGGCACTTGGAAGCGTCAAACCTACAGCGGTACAGGTTGCAGCAACACAGGTCACAAACACCCGACAAACATCTACAACATCCGACATCGAGGAATTGCCCGATATAAAGGTGTACGTGTTGGAATCCGATATTACCAACGCACAAAGGAATGTAAAAACAACTGTCGAACAGGCAACATTTTAAACTATGAATATTTACAAGATTACCATTGACGATTTGACCGACCCCGAACTGGGGTTGATGGCAATATCCCTCGTGGATTTTCCTGCGGTCGAAAAGAACTTTATCCGCTTTAAGGATGAGAAGCAGCCACAGCGAATAATGCTGAAAACAGACAACGACCAACGTGTTATAACTGGCGTTGCACTACTGGCAGACACACCCATATATCGTTACGACCCTGCTATGGGTGGGGATTATTACATTGTATTTGAGCGTGAAACAATCAAAACACTTGTTGAGAAATACAGCCGTGATGGTCTGTTGAATGTCATTAACCTGCAACACAACGCCAATACATACAGCATCAACGCCTGTACGATGATTGAAAGTTACTTTGTCAATGCCGAGCGTGGAATATGCCCGATTGAGTTTAGCGGCATTCCTGATGGCTCGTGGATTGTGTCTTTTAAAGTGACCGATGAAAACCTGTGGCAAGCGATAAAGGCGAGCAACGGCGAAGAGGGTGGTTTAAATGGATTCAGTGTTGAAATCACAACTGGCATTGCTCCGATGAAAAAACAAAAACCTGCCGAGGAACTTTCGATTGACGAGTTTGTTGATATGCTGACCGAGAAACAACCGTCAGAGTTGGACGAATTCTTTTCAGTCACAAAGGGCGATATTCGCAGTGCCATTGATAAACAGAAGCAGTTGGAAATAACCATCGAGAAAGGCGGCAAGGAATCAACCATCATTGCACAAATAAAAGAACTTGGAAAACTGGACGGAAAGGTTGTAGTAAATGCGTATCTGCCCGAAAGGGGTTTGTGGCAAACCATCAACATTGAAAATATCAAAGCAATCGAGGTTACGGAAGTTGGATTGGCTCCGTGGAACTACGACCTGCCGAGTTACAAAGATACTGTCGAAAATGACGATATTGTTGTAACAGATAGCATCATTGCAGACCGCAGTACGATAGAAGCGTGTATGGACGGACAATTCTTTGCAATGATTACTTACGATGATGAGAGCAAAGAACATACGCCTGCGACTGGTATGCGTCAGGTGCAGGTGTGCGCCTACGGTACAACCCTGCGTGGCAATGAGTGTTTCAGGGCGTATGAATACTTTGGCGACACATCGGGAAGTTTGCCCGGTGGGGTTGGTAACTGGCGACTATTCCTGACAAAGCGTTGCAAGTCATTTCATATTATGTCAGAAGCGCAACGCTGGTCGTCACTGCCGCCCGGGTATCACTTGAACGATGTTGATATGACGACCATATACAAACAAATCAACCCATCGGCAATTAAAAGGATATGACAGACCGTTCAATTGACTATGGCGAGGTATCTGACAGCACGAAACTATATCAGTTAATCAAAGACCTGTTAGACGCTTACAGAGCCAATATTGAAAACGCACAAGCAGTTGCAAGTGGCGAACTGATTAATGCAGCAACCTACAGTGCGAACAAATGGGAATTGCGTTGGAAAGGTCAAACACTGCAACTGGTTTTGTTGCTGCCCGAACAATGGCAATACATTGAAGAAGGACGATCGCCAACGCAACGTAGCGAGGGCGGCGTTCTTTATCCTGCAATATTGGAATGGGTAAAGGTCAAAAGGATTGTGCCACGACCCGACCCAAAGACACACAAAGTGCCAAAGATTGAATCGGTGGCGTGGGCGATAACAAAGAAAATCCACAAGCGAGGATATTTCGACCCTGACCATCACGGAAAGCACCCATTAAGGACTGCGATTGAAGAAACGGACATTGTAGCGGCTTTCGCAACCGCACTGGCAGACCAGTTCAACCGCATTATAAAAGTCGAACTGGCGGAGAATTTGACCAAAATAACTCGCCATTAATGTACACAAACCACAAATCACGATAATTTAATATCAAAAATCACGAAAAATGCCGAATTACTACCATATAAAGGTTCGCAGAGATACCGCAGCGAATTGGGCGGCTAACAATCCGACCCCTGCTTATGGCGAAATCTGTCAGGAAACAGACACCAAACGTAAAAAGATTGGCGATGGTACTACTGCGTACAACTCATTACCATACGACCAACCGGGCAACGCTACCACATCCTCGGCAGGTCTTATGTCTGCAGCGGACAAACAAAAGTTGGACGGTATTGATATGTCGCAATATGCGAAACTCAATTCCCCGATTTTCACAGGCACACCAACAGCACCGATATCT
>JAZOQL010000036.1:0-2214 GCA_045656065.1 Rikenellaceae bacterium
CCTGTTCCGGGCGGCGTAGGATTGATGACAATTTCATCGGTGATAGCCAATACGCTCAAGGCATATAAGAAGGAGATTTACGCTTAGCAGTCGAAATAGGCAGACAATGGAAGTAACTATATTGGGAATAGAATCGTCGTGTGACGACACTTCGGCAGCCGTGTTGCGCTCGGGAGTGTTGTTGTCGAATGTTATTGCCAGCCAAAAAGTACACGAACAATATGGCGGAGTAATTCCGGAATTGGCATCACGCGCTCACCAACAGAACATTGTTCCCGTTGTTGACGTAGCTCTCAAAGAGGCGGGTGTCGATATCAAGGATATTGACGGCATAGCCTTTACCAGAGGGCCGGGATTGTTGGGTTCGCTGCTTGTAGGTTCGTCGTTCGCCAAGGGACTGTCACTGTCGCATAACATTCCGATGATGGAGGTCAACCACTTGCAGGGGCACATTCTCTCACACCTGATTGATATGCCCGGCAAGGAGATGGAACACCCTCAATTTCCATTCTTGTGTCTGTTGGTCTCAGGCGGACATACTCAGATTGTTCTGGTGAAATCGCCGCTGGAGATGGAAATCATCGGTCAGACCATAGACGATGCTGCGGGCGAGGCATTCGACAAGTGTGCCAAGATTATGGGACTACCCTACCCCGGGGGGCCCATCATCGACGGAATGGCAGCAAAGGGCAATCCCAAAAAATTCAAGTTTGCCAAGCCGTCAGTTCCCGAATACAACTATAGTTTCAGCGGGCTGAAGACATCATTCCTATATTTTCTGAGAGATGAAATGGCTGAAAATCCGAACTTTATCGAAGATAATAAAGAGGATTTATGCGCATCACTTCAGGCTACGATAATAGACATTCTGTTGTCGAAATTGGTAAAAGCAGCCAAAGCATTGGACATTGACACAATAGCCATTGCGGGCGGCGTATCGGCAAACTCGGGACTGAGAAACGCAATCGCCAACGAGGGCAAACGTCGCGGCTGGAAGGTATTTCTTCCCGAATTGAAATTCACGACAGATAATGCCGCAATGGTTGCAATGGTAGGCTATCACAAATACCTTAACGAACAGTTTGCCGAGCTGGGCAACTCGCCCATAGCCCGAATGTCAAATGACGGAAACGATGCCTTTTAATGTGAACTGAACTTAAATATAGAAAATCTAAAATATAAATATATGAGTAATAATTCGAGATACGCTCTGCGAGGAGCATCTGCACTGAAAGAAGATGTGCACCGCGCAATCAAAAATATTGACAAGGGAGTATTTCCACGTTCGTTCTGCAAGATTATCCCCGACCTGTTCAGTGGTAATCCGGATTCGTGTCTGATTATGCACGCCGATGGTGCAGGAACAAAATCATCATTGGCCTATGCCTATTGGCGCGAAACAGGCGATATGTCTGTCTGGAAGGGCATTGCACAAGATGCAATTGTGATGAATACTGACGACTTGTTGTGCGTAGGCGCAATGGGTCCGATTTTGGTGTCATCAACTATCGGCAGAAACAAACGCCTTATCCCCGGAGAGGTTATTTCGGCTATCATAAATGGCACCGAAGAGTTTCTGAGCGAAATGCGCGACTTGGGTGTGGATATTTGCTCGACAGGTGGCGAGACTGCCGATGTTGGCGACTTGGTACGCACAATCATCGTTGACAGTACGGTGACTGCGCGTATGGATAGAAAAGATGTGATTACCAACGAATTGATTGCTCCGGGCAACGTTGTTATCGGTCTTAGCTCATTCGGACAGGCTACGTACGAAAAAGAGTACAACTGCGGTATGGGTAGCAATGGTTTGACCTCGGCTCGTCACGATGTATTCTCGAAACTCGTTGCCGAACGATACCCCGAAACTTATGACAACGGCGCACCATCGGAATTGGTCTACTCGGGTGAATATGGACTGACTCAGGTTATGCCCGAAACAGGTATGACCGTAGGTAAAATGGTGCTCTCACCGACCAGAACCTATGCTCCGATTATGACCCGCGTGTTGAAGGAGTGTCGCAGTGCAGTCAAAGGCTTGATTCACTGTACAGGCGGTGCGCAGACTAAGGTACTGAACTTCGTGGATAATCTGCACATTATCAAGGACAATATGTTTGATACACCGCTGTTGTTCAAGATGATTCAGGAACAGAGCCAGACAAGCTGGGAAGAGATGTACAGCGTGTTCAATATGGGACACCGAATGGAGAT
>JAZOQL010000037.1:0-3865 GCA_045656065.1 Rikenellaceae bacterium
TTTCGGAACGGGTACTGTTCAGCCTTCAGATAGCCCTTGTAAATGCCGAAATTGACGCTTGCCTTTATGATTGACAGATAAATGTTCTTGGTAGCGTCCTTGTAGCCGCCCATAGCGTTTAGGACAGCCTTGATTGAGTTCGCGCACACACGCTTGCATTCAAGCCCATCGGGATATACGCTCAACAGCAACTTTATCGCAGAGCCGTAGTTGGCACGTGTGTGGGTGTTTGTCATAAGCGCAGCCTTTTCGCGCATAATGTCTGCCAAATTGTCAGTGCTTCCCCCTTTGCGCTCAACGGTGTATATGTCGGTCACGCCATCGTTCACCGCCTGCCTTGTGAGTTCAGCCGCAACGCGCTCGAACTGCTTGTTGAGGTGCGCTTCGACATCAGCCGTGAAATGCGGGTACACATTCGGGTCTGCCGCATATCCCGTTTGGATGTGCTTGTACTGTTTGTCCTTGTAGAGCCGTATCGTCACGGGATACTGCCCATCGTTCTTGATTCTCCTTGTGTCAAGAGAGAGTTCCATCTTGACACCCGCCACCGTGCGAACCTGCATCGGGGCGATTTTCTTTGTCTGTTTTTTCCGTTTCATACTATTGTTATTTGTTGTTTGAATATTGGGTTCAACACAAATAACGCTCTCGTTCGGTTCGTCAGACATTCCCGAAACCATAGACTGCCATTCCCACCTTGCGGGGTCAACGCTGTCGCCGAGGAAACCGCGCACGCCCGAAGCCGACAGTATAGCCATCTCCTTCTCTGTGGCGACAAGCAGGTTTCCGTCAAACGGGTTAAGCACACGACCCCGTTCGGTAACGGACAGCATCAGCCGTTCAAGTCGGTCAGCCTTCGCTTTGTCCACGTCCTCAACGACCACCTTGGTCTGTATGCTGTTCCACCCGTCACGCAGAATGTAGTCCTTTATGCCCGCGCAGGTGAGGAATCCGTTTCCGTTTTTCCATCTCCGCTCGCAGGGCATAGAGGTGCTGCCGACATACACAGAGCCGTCAGCCGTTTTCAGCGCGTAAACATTGAATCGTTTTTCAACCATAACATCGTTTATGATAATATGGTAAAAAAATCGCAAAACGCGCACAGAAAAATGATTTTTTTGCGAAAAAAATTTGCGAACTTTCCGCGAACTTTGGTGTTCAAATCTTCATTCCCGCGATATTCACACCAAACAGCCTTGTGAAATGTGTACTGAAAATCAGAGAGTTACAAAAAGGGAATCAGAGCAAAATCATATATCAGACTTGGGGTAGAAGGGTGATATGTGTGAGTGTTCTTTTTGATTCACAGTAACTTACAAGGTTTTGAAAATGTTGTTTGCTGAAAATTCGCAAACTCCGCGAACCGTGTCAAAGAGCGTTTAACGCCGCAAAGATACAAATTTTTCCCATATAAATATCTCCTATGGGAAATATTCTTGGAATCGGAAAAAAATACCTGCGGCACTTCGTGAACAACAACGGTGTCCGTTGGGTTCTTTTGCAAGGCGGTCGTAGAAGCGGCAAGTCATTTGCGTGCTACAAGTGGCTTCAGTTCCTTGCGAGCGGCAAGCCCATAACTGTAGGTGTCGTGACGGCTACATTCCCCGCGTTGCAGTTGGCAATATCGGATTTCCAACGCGCAACCAATCTAACGGTAAGCGGTAATGTGTTGTTCGGCTATTCGTGCCAACTGCCAAACGGCAGCGTGTTTCTGTTCCGAAGTTTCGAGACCCCGCAGAAGGCGCAAGGCTCAACATTCACCATACTCTACTTGGAGGAATGTCTGAACATAGATGAGGACGTGGTGAGCGTTCTCGCTATGAGTGTCGAAAAACAGATTTACGCCGCGTTCAATCCAACAAGGAAATCGTATATATCGAAATACGAGAAATCCGACAAATCAAACTTACTCATAACTACATTTAAAGATAATCCATATCTTACTGACGAGCAGAGGCAGGAGTTTGAGACTATCAAGGAGCGTGCGCTTCGTCCAAACGCAAGCGTTTTGGATGAATACAACTACCAAACATATTATCTTGGAAATTACGGCTCTATGAGCGGCAAGGTGTTCCCCGTAGTGTACACGTGTTCTGACGATGATTTTGACAGCGTTCCATCCCCGATTCTCACGGGTATTGACTTCGGGTTTGTTTTGAACGGAGACCCGACCGCTATCTGCGATATAAAGATTCACAAGGGGAGGCTCTATTGCAAGGAGCGTCTGTATTCAAACACGCTTGTGAACAACAAGGATTTGGCTTTGGAGATGAGCAGGTTGGGGTATGACGTTTACAGCAACATTGTCGGTGACTACGGCGGCATTGGTGCGAGCAGGATTAGGGCTTTGGTTTCCGCCGACAACGGTTCTTGGGACGACCCGAAGATTTCGGCAGGGTTCACCATCACAAATGCAGTCAAAGGGAAAATAATAGACGGTCTTAACAGAATGGCGCAATACGAGATTTGGGTTACGGAGAGTTCCCAAAATCTGCGTGACGAGTTGGACAATTTGGAACTCACCCCGTCACAGACCGTGAAGAACGGGTGCGCGGACCATCTTTGCGACTGTGTACGCTACGCCACACGCTCGTATTATCTGTTTTTCGAGGATTCAGAAAAGGGGGCTGATGTCAGCGATTGACCTTAATTTAGGGGGTTCATATGAAAAAATGTAACCGTGTACTGTTTTGTAGGAGCGAACTCCGCGACAGCATTTTGTTATAGAAGAAGAGTCGAATCCGAGTTGCCGTTCGGCTTCTTTCGCTGACGGGAATTTTCGGATATAATTGTGATTTTTGTCGTATTGGTAAACTGTTTTTGAAACGTTCTTTCTGTTGTATTTGCCTCTATGTGATTCTCCGATTTTTCTACGATGTTCCTCTGATTTTGGAACGCCCTTTCCTTGACCGATTTTCGACTTTGAAATTTTCGTTTTCGTTTCCTCTGTGTGGGACTTGCCAAACATCGTGCCTACTTGTCGTTTGAATCTTTTTGTTTGCGCCTTGCTCAATTTGGATTTTGTCTCATTTGGAATAACCTTTCCCATTTGCGATTCTCCGATTTTTCTCCTATGTTCATCTGAAAGCACCCTGCCTTTGAAATGGAGGCTCAAATGTTCGTGCGGTGTTAGGAATATAAGTTCACTCGCAGGTCTCCCGTAATACATTTTCATTTTTTTCAGTTGCTGTTCGCTATAACCGTCATCTTCCAATCTATGATGGCAGTGCCAAACTTGTGTGTTGTCGGCGACAGCCTTGTCATAGTTTTCAATAAGCGATATATCCTCGCAACAATAATACTTTGACATCTTTGGAATCATAAACATTGTTTTATTGCAATATAATAAAAATCCACGAAACCGCGCAAACCATCGCTTATAAATATATCAAACTCGAAAACTATGATACTGACACCAACATATTTTTTGAACTGCGGCTTGCCGATTTCCTCGGACATATCCGATAACGAAATTGAACTTGCCATCAAGACCTGCGAGCAGTTCTACGTAAAACCGCGCCTCGGTGCTGACAAGTACGCTGACATTGTTGAAAATCCCGAACAGTACTCGGATATAATCCACGGAACTAATGCAGTTTGTGGCTTGGAACTGATGGAAACCCACCTCGTTTTCTCATATATACTCTACGACACAATCCGCGCAACCCGTTACGGCAGCGTCACGAAAAGGAGCGATGAAAGCGAGAATCCGAAACGCGAAGATATTCTCGCCCTCGCAAAACACCACTACGAAATCGCCGAGGCTTTTATGGTTGAGATTATGAATAGTTTGCAAATCAAAATCGAACCCCATTACAATTCATTCATATTCAATGAATTGTTATAAATATACTGTATTTTATGA
>JAZOQL010000038.1:0-16123 GCA_045656065.1 Rikenellaceae bacterium
CGCGCATATCGAGGTTGAAGGCGTTGGAGAAACTACACCCAAAGATATTGAAAAGGGAATATTTGATGTAACGCTTTCTCCCGAACAGACAACGTTGTTCAAAACAAATATCCACGTAAAAACCGCTAATGATTCAATCGTGGTACTTGAGGGAATCGCCAATCGCCGTGTAATTGTTGTAGAAGGCGGTATTGACGAATTTCACGATGCTGTAATTAAGATGTGGTATGCTCGAAATGGAGATCACACAATACCGAAAATTCAGCAGATTGCAAATTTTCGTCGACACTTGAATAGTCTTGCTGGCGACGTTCCCGAAGGTCTTTGGGTATATGCACCCGAAAGATTGAGTGAACAATTGGGGAAAATTTCTGGAAAAGAGGTTGAAATGGCAAATGTTTTTGACACTAAAGCCAGACTTCAGATGGAGACAGAGAAGTTTGATAGGGAAAAATGGGGTCCTGATATTAGGAACCTGTTATCTGCTATCGAACATCGGGTGATAGCCCGAGGTGATTCTACCCGAATCAAATTTTTGTTTAACAACCGACGTGTAAGAAGCATCAAAGTTTTGGGTTACGGAAAGGCTTCGAAGGAAGATATCAAAAAAGGAGAATATATTGTTACTGTAGCTCCGAAGAAGACCAAATTAATCGAATGTTACATCAACGGCGGACAACGAGCACACCGACGAGTAATAGTAATCGAGCCCGAAAAATACGACGAAGTTATGAAAGACTGGGGTCGAAGTGGCTATAATTCAAGATACTTGGACAAACTCGCCGGCGGAGTGCCATTGTTTTAAACTGCAATACAAAATGAAAAAAAAGAGTGAATTTACGATATTGATGACGCTCGACTCGATTGAGCAGGCCTACATCTACCAATCGCTGCTCGAGGCAAATGGCGTAGCCTGTCAAATCATAAACGGCACAGCACAATCCGTTTTAAGATTCAACGGGATTATGTGGGGAATCAGACTCGTGGTATTGACCTCGCAGGCTGAGTTGGCTCAAAAAATTCTCGAGTCTGAATTTGAACCCCAAGAATGGGACAGCACTCAAGATGTCGATGAGTTCGAAAATAATATAGAATAATACCTAATTACACAATTTTTATAACAGAGACTACGTTACACAGAGAAAAACAGAAAAATTATGGAGTTTTTATTGATTATCATCATCGGCATTATCGGAATGATTGTTCAGGCGCGCTTGCAGCACGTCTTTTCACAATATTCGAGAGTACCCTTTGCTAACGGAATGACAGGTCGCGAGGTAGCAGAGAAGATGCTGCACGACCACGGAATCTATGACGTCAAGGTCATTTCAACCCGAGGTCACCTGACCGACCACTACAACCCCACGAACAAAACCGTAAATCTGAGCGAGAGTGTCTACTCGAGTTGTTCGGTGGCTGCTGCGGCAGTTGCTGCGCACGAATGCGGACACGCCGTTCAACACGCCAGAGCGTATGGTCCGCTCACGATGCGTTCGGCACTCGTTCCCATTGTGAATTTCTCATCAATGTGGTCTACGTGGATTATCATCATCGGCATCTTGACCATAAGAACTATGCCTGCAATCTTCTGGGTCGGAATCATTATGATTGCTATGTCGGCACTGTTCAGCCTGATTACGCTCCCGGTCGAGTACAACGCCTCGCAGCGAGCACTCTTCTGGATTCGCAGCAATAACATCTTGAACGGTGAACAATACCAACAGGCCGAAACTGCTCTGGGCTGGGCAGCACGCACCTACCTCGTAGCAGCACTTTCGGCCATTGCAACACTGATATACTATTTGGGATTTGCCCGCAACAGAGATTAACCTCTTGATGGCAAGACCATCTCGATACCACCCAATTCGGCAGCAAGTTCAGAGTAAGACGAACCAAAGCTGCCGATTATTTTTTTCGTAGCAGCCAAAGTCCACAAGTCCACAACTGACCCAAGCATACCCTCGCTATCGCTTCTTGACAGGCGGGTTTGTTGTGTAACTATTCTACCTGCGAATTTTGTTTCGAGTCGCTGTTTTACAGCCGCATCGTCCGTAGCAAGGAAGAACTTCACATCGCCATTTTCAGCGACACAACGCTCCATTTCAGCCTCGTAATCCTCAACCGAGCAGGCAGCCATAGCCTTTATGTGGTCAGTTCTGCGAATGTGAACACCTATCGTATTTTCAGAAAACTGCGCAGTCAGCGTATTAATTCGGCTCATTATATCTTCGCGCGGCACAAACATCTCGCCGAGTGGATAGTGCTTGGTCATTGAGTAGCAACTATAAATATATGTACGCCCCCTTGCGAAATCGTAGCTATCTGCAATATCTCGCTGTTTCCAGCTGAACAGCACAATCTCCCGGTCGAACTTCAGTTTTCTCAACATCTGTGGCAACCAGCCGTTAATCCACCTCGATTTGAAAAGGGCAATTTGATGCAGCCCCATAGGCTCGATTTCAATACCATTGAGTTTGATTTCGGAAAAGAGTTCATCGAAATCGGCCTTGCACTCATTGTTATTTCTCCAACATACTCGCAGCCGAACATTGTGTTTGCGAGCAATGGTATATGCTCCGGAAATGGCCCTCAATCTGTTACACAGCCCACCATAGGGCACCAATACTATCTGCGAACTCATAAAGTTATATACGTTGAATTTATTTATTAATCAGTTTTTTTTAACCACTCCACTTACAGAGACACTGACAATCAGTTCAGCCTACTCCACATCAACTTTCAGGCGGCGACAAAATTCCACAAAATCTGGATTTTTTTCCGAGAAGTAACGCACCTTCTCCTCGACCTTGACAGGCTTTATAAACGAATTGTCCACCACCACGTTTATATCAAATTCCACCACTACGCGACACCCCATAGTGCGGATAAACAGACGCTGCAACTCCTGTTTATTGAGCAGTATCTCCTCTCTGAGCTGGACGTTGGGCACATCAACACACAACTTGTTGCCGTTGACCGTAACTCGCTGTAACACTGACGCCAGACGCGGACGCGTAGCCATCAGACTCTCAGACAAAGACTGACTTGCCTCGTATATTTTCTCCTCGATATTATCGGGCAGTGGCTCTTGTTCGGAATCAGCCTCAGCCAGCGTTTCACTCTGACTATCCGCAGCCGTCGCACTCTGCACGACCGTCTTCTTTCTCAGCAAGTCGTCTGTCGGAGCACTCATCAATTCCCGAATCGAGAATCTTGACGTGCGACTGACCGACGGAGGCTCGACAGCGGGCGATTGCGGTTTGACTTCAGAGGAAGGCTCCTCGGCAGGCTTACTTACCTCCGGCTCGCTCTTGACCACAGGGGCAGGCTCCGTACGACTTGGCACACCGAGCGTCACACCGACACCATCAAGCGCCGACTCCCTCACTATCGGAGCAGGCAACAATCCCTCATCTATATTTTTTTTTTGACCGAGACCGGCAAGCCTCAGTAATGCTAATTCAACAAAGAGCCTCTGATTGGTAGCATTTCGGAATCCCGTATCGGCAGCCGTCAGCAACGATATGGCCTCATAAATCTGAGCCACTTCAAACTTCACAGCCTGTTCAGCATAGCGTTTTGCCACGCCACCGGTCACCTCAAGCAGCGGCAATGTCTGCGGAATACGCGCCATCAACAGATTGCGATAATGCTCATCAAGCCCCGCAACAAATGTCTGACCACCGAATCCTTTACGCAGAATCTCGTCAAACATCAACAACAATCGAGGATAATCTCCCTCAAGGGCAGCATCAGCAATCTGGAAATATGTATCATAATCCAACACATTGAGCACATCGGCAACACGCCTGAAGTCCAACTTGCTATCACAGAACGAGACTACCTTATCGAACATTGACAGCGCATCGCGCATCGCACCGTCAGCCTTCTGAGCAATAATGTGCAACGATTCGTCGTCATACGACACACCCTCTTTGTCGGCAATCTGTTTTAGGTACTCGACCGTATCCTCGACCTTTATTCTGTTAAAGTCGTAGATTTGGCATCGCGACAATATCGTGGGAATAATCTTATGCTTTTCGGTTGTAGCCAAAATAAATATCGCGTGCGCAGGCGGCTCCTCAAGCGTCTTGAGGAAGGCATTGAACGCAGCAGTGGTCAACATATGCACCTCGTCGATGATATATACACTGTAACGTCCCACTTGCGGCGGTATACGCACCTTTTCGGTCAGCGCACGAATATCGTCCACCGAGTTATTCGATGCAGCATCGAGTTCGTGAATCGAAAAAGAACGCCCCTGTTCGAACGATAAACACGATTCACAAGTGCCACAAGCCTCGGAATTTTGAGGAGAAAGGCAATTTATCGACTTGGCAAAGATTCTCGCGCAAGTAGTTTTTCCCACTCCTCGCGGACCACAAAAAAGATAGGCGTGAGCCAGCTGTCCTCGCTCGATAGCATTTCGTAAAGTATTGGTTACGTGGCTTTGGCCTACTACCGAGGCAAAGTCCGCAGGTCTATATTTTCGCGCCGAAACAATGAAATTTTCCATATTCACCGATTAATGTCTGACAAAGGTAGAAATTTTTTTTGAAAAAAGTTGCAAAAAAATTTGGAGGATATAGAAAAAATGTATTACCTTTGCGCTCGATAAGAAGAAAAACTTATCTCTTTTTCATAGCTTTGTGAATGGCTCCGTAGCTTAATTGAATAGAGCATTTGACTACGGATCAAAAGGTTACAGGTTTGAGTCCTGTCGGAGTCACGAAGGAGTGGTTTAAAGCCACTCCTTTTCGTTTGTATATACCTCAACATTATCTGAGAAAGATAAAACTCCCTGTCCCGAACGGTTCACAACGACAGTTGTACTCTCTGCGCAATGTCATAAAAGCTGACCGACACGTACAGTGCCCCGTATATAATCCTTCCAAATTAAACTCTTCGAGCTCTTTCACCAGACAGTTCACCTCATCGTCCAGATAATCGCTTTCGACAATGTGAAAACCGCCGATGAATGCAACAACACACGATTCGTCCGTAAACTCACAACATTTGCGAATAATGTTTGCCACGCCGTTATGCGAACAACACGACACAATCACCACCCCGCAAGATAGTTTGAACACCAATGCCATCTCGTGATTAAAATCGTCTCTCACAATCTGACCATCTGGAAGTTCTCTGTATAGGAATGAATTGCCATAAAGGTCTGCACTATGCTCGCCACTGCAATCCACCAATGCAATATTTTTTGTCAGCCAAAGACTATTGGTCAATCTCTGCAGTCGGTGAGAATATTTTTCGAGCGCAGCAAAATCGGGAGTCAAGTCACTTCTCTCAGCCCGACGCGTAGAAAAATATTTCGACCCAAAGATTTCCTCAGAGAGAAAAACATCAACATCAGGCACAGCCTCTAAAAAATATGGCAATCCGCCTGTGTGGTCGGAGTGTGCGTGCGAAACCACACCAAAATCAACCTTCGAGAGGTCTATGTCCATCTTCTTAGCATTGTGCAGAAACTTATCGCTGCGCCCCATATCAAACAATATATTTGCTTCATTGGTCTCAATGTAAAACGAGAGTCCGTGTTCAGGCTCGAGCAATCCGCAATCACTCGGAAGATTATCCACCAAAACCCGAATCATCAATTTACGCAAATAAAAGTTTGTCGTATAAAATAGATTTTCTAATGTCTGTTCCATCGCATAAGATTTTATCCCATAACAAAAATAGGAAAAATATATTTGAAATTATCGACTAAAGAGATAAATTTGTGCATTAAAATATGGCAACTAAACAAAACAACATATAGACATTATGGAGAAGAGAATCGAACAAGCAGTAGAGAATTTCAAATCTGGGTATAACTGCTCGCAATCGGTAGCAGCAGCATTTGCCGATTACTATGGTGTAGAGCGCGAAGTGATACTCCGAGCATCGGCATCTTTCGGAGGCGGCATCGGCCGTATGCGTCAAACCTGTGGTGCAGCGTGCGGAATGTTCCTGCTGGCAGGACTTGAGAATGGTTCTGTTACGCCGAAGGATATAATCGGCCGAGATAACAACTACAAGCTCGTGCAGCAACTCGCAGAACAATTCGCAGCAGAAAACGGCTCGCTCATCTGCGGCGAACTGCTCGGACTCACCGGCGACGGCTCATCACCCAAAGCCAAACGCCCTTGTGCACAGATGGTCGAATCGGCAGCCCGCATATTTGCCGAATATCTCGAACCAAAAAAGTAGCAAAAAAGGCTCCGGAAAAAATTTAAATCTGCACCACCTTCGGGCACACTATTTGGTATGTAACTATCACATCAAACTCATTGTACTATGAACGAATGTGATAAAAAAACACGCTACAAGTGTGTCGTATGTGGTTATGTATATGACCCGGAAATAGGAGACATTAAAGGAGAGGTGTCCAAAAACACCATTTTCGAACAGTTGCCCGACAGTTGGCATTGTCCGATATGCCGCGCGCATAAGGAGAAATTCCGACGCGTGGAACGACGTTGCTGTGGATAATGGTGTATTTATGTCGAGTCTATCGCAAAAAATCATAGAATCAAGAACGAAACCTCAAAAAAAAATGATAAATTTGCGCCGTAATTAGATTAGACTACAAAGTCACTTGAAAAGTCAATTAATGGAACTCGACAATATTAGACGCTACGAAAGTGTAGACAACTACGACAGCAAGACTCTTGAAGGCCTGAGATATCACTACGGCGAAATCTTGAAACTTCTGGGTGAAGACCCGCAGAGGGAGGGATTGATTAAGACTCCAGAACGTGTGGCTAAGGCAATGAGCTTTATGACTCAGGGCTATCAGCAAGACCCTAAGGAGATTCTGCTCTCGGCACGATTCACCGAAGAGTATAAACATATGGTCATCGTTAAGGATATCGACCTCTACTCGATGTGCGAACACCATATGTTGCCATTTTACGGCAAGGCTCACGTTGCGTATATCCCCAACGGCTATATCACAGGGCTGAGCAAAATCGCCCGCGTGGTTGAGGCATACGCACGCCGCCTGCAGGTTCAGGAGCGCCTGACCGTACAGATTCGCGATTGCATTCAAGATGCGCTCTCTCCGCTGGGTGTAGCAGTGGTCATCGAGGCGTCGCATATGTGTATGCAGATGCGCGGTGTGCAGAAACAAAACTCTGTTACCACAACTTCGGCGTTCACAGGTGCATTCCTGACTCAGTTGCAGACAAGAGAAGAATTCATAAATCTGATTAAGAAGTAATCGTAAGTGAACGGTTACTTTTTTAATCTGAAACAATATAAAACTAACACAAACAATGAGCGGTTTTTTTGGAACCATTTCAAAAAGAGAGTGCGTAGCCGATGTCTTCTACGGCACAGACTACCACTCGCACCTGGGCACGAAACGTGCCGGAATGGCATTTTATAACGGCAAAGTCTTTGTTCGTTCGATTCATAGCCTTGAGAATGGGTATTTTCGCAACAAATTCGAAGATGAACTCGGGAAATTTGCAGGCTCACATTCGGGCATCGGAATTATCAGTGACACTGATTCACAACCTATTACTATCCACTCACACTTGGGTGTATACTCGGTTGTGACCGTAGGCAGAATCTACAACCTCGACGAACTGAGCAAAGAACTCATCAGCAAAAAGGTGAACTTTGCGGAATTGTCAGGCTCGGGAATCAACCCTACGGAATTGGTTGCTACGCTCATCAACTCTGCCGACTCGTTCAAGGAGGGCATCGAGGTTGTACAGGAAAAGGTCAAGGGCTCGTGCAGTTTCCTGATTCTGACCAAAGATGGCATCTACGCAGCTCGCGACAAATGGGGTCGTACTCCGATTATCATCGGACACGATGCCGATGGATATGTTATGGCTACCGAGAGCACAGCGTTCCTGAATTTGGGATATGAGTATGTTCGCGATTTGGGACCATCTGAAGCCGTATTTGTTACTCCAGAAAAGATAGAGCAGGTGATTGCTCCTATCAAACGCAAACAGGTTTGTTCGTTTATGTGGGTCTATTATGGCTACCCGTCGTCGTGGTATGAGGGAGTCAATGTTGACGATTCGCGTTGCCGCAGCGGTGCTGCACTTGCGCGCCGAGATGAAGATGACCTCGGAGATTACGTAGCGGGTATCCCCGACTCGG
This sequence comes from Rikenellaceae bacterium, assembly GCA_045656065.1. GTDB lineage: Bacteria > Bacteroidota > Bacteroidia > Bacteroidales > Rikenellaceae > CAJGBR01. The sequence continues at coordinate 8,119 of JAZOQL010000038.1, forward strand.
GCATCGGCCACGCAATAGGTTACAGCAGCGAGAAAAAGATACCCTATCGTCGTGCATTTGTAAAGTACACTCCGACCTGGCCGCGCAGCTTTATGCCGCAAAACCAATCTATGAGAGATTTGGTGGCAAAGATGAAACTGCTGCCCAATGAAAAATTCACTCGCGGTTCGAGGGTAATCTTCCTTGACGACTCGATTGTTCGTGGCACGCAGCTCAAGGATAACGTGGTGAAATTGGTCGAAGCAGGCGTGAAGGAGACTCACATTCGCATCGCTTGTCCTCCGCTGATTTATCCTTGCCAATTCTTGAATTTCTCGACTTCGCGTTCGAATTTTGACCTCATTTCGCGCAGGGTAATCAGAGATATCGAAGGAACCGACAACCTGACCGACGAACTGCTGAAACCATATTCAGACCACAACTCCGAACAATATGCTCGCTTGGTTGAGAATATGAGAAAAATTCTGGGCGTAGACTCGCTGAAATTCCAGCACCTCGACGATTTGGTTGAAGCAATCGGATTGCCTAAAGAGGATTTGTGTACACATTGCTGGGACAACAGTAGCTTTATGTAACATACTGATTACAAATATTTTCAGACTCGACTTGATTTTCAGGTCGAGTCTTTTTGTTTTGTATAATGAATAAAGATTTTGAACGATTTTTGCATTTTACTCAGCAAATACATACTTTTGCTGTATGAATTTTCGAGTACCCAAAATAATCCGTAAGATGTATCCCGCAGAGGTATTGTGGGAAATCGAGAGTCAATCATCTGTCTATCTGACATTTGATGATGGGCCGCACCCTGTTGTGACTCCGTGGGTGCTGCGTCAGCTCGAAAAGTACGGAGCAAAGGCTACGTTCTTCTGCTTAGGGAAAAACGTTGAACAATATCCCGAAACATACCAAATGATTCTCGACGCGGGGCATCGTGTAGGCAATCACACTTACAGTCACCAAAAAGGCCTCAGAATGAGCACGTTGAGATACATAGAAGATGTCTCATTCGCTGCAAATTATATTCACAGCGAGCTGTTCCGCCCACCCTATGGACAAATAAGCAAGAGTCAGATTAAACGTCTGTCACAGCTCTATCGCATTGTTATGTGGACAGTTATGAGCCGCGACTATAGCCAATATGTCAATAGCGAGGCCTGTTTCCGCAATGCCACCAAAGGCGTGAAACCCGGAGCCATCATCGGATTTCACGACTCGCTCAAGTCGTTTGACAATCTGAAGTATGCTCTGCCGAAGGTTTTGCAATACTACAAGGAGCGAAATATTCACCTCAGAGCAATAAATTTATGAGAGTTACGGTAGCTGTTACGGGTGCGAGCGGTGCAATTTATGCTCGTCAATTGGTCGAACGCCTTGTTGAATCGGGCGTCGAGGTTGAGTTGATTTTCACACACAATGCCGAGTGTGTCGTGAGGTGTGAAAATGAGGATAGACTTTTCAATTTCAGCGAGGTAAAATATTTAAACAATGACGACTTTTTCACTGCGCCGGCATCTGGTAGCAGTTGCTCTGACGCAATGGTCATTATACCCTGCTCGATGGGAATGGTTGGCAGGATAGCCTCAGGTTGCTCAGACGACCTCATCTCGCGTGCTGCGGACGTTATGCTCAAGGAGCGACATACACTAATCGTAGTCCCGCGCGAGACTCCGCTCAACTCGATTCATCTGCGCAATCTGCACGAACTGAGCAGTGCAGGTGCAATAATCTGCCCCGCAATGCCGTCGTTCTATAACAATCCGACCAGCGTGGAAGAGGTAGTCGGCACAGTTACCGAGCGAATAATCAAACTCTTAGGATTAAAATCAAATCAGCCCGCTTGGGGCAACAAATAACTCGTCAGGCTAACCATTTCATAATTCTGTCCGTAGCGCCGCGTCCCGTTTCGACGTAGTCGGCTGCGGATTGAGACGCCTTTTTCAGTGCTGTTTCATCGCCTTTCAGCGCCGTAAACCATTTGTTCAAAGCCTCATACGAATTTATTGATTCGGCTGCGCCCAATGAGATGAGGTCACAAGCCTCAGCAAATTTTTTGTATTTCGGGCCGAACGCTAACGGTAATCCGAAACCAGCCGCTTCGAGTGTATTGTGAATGCCCACGCCGAATCCGCCACCAATGTAGCCAAATGTGCCATAGCGATAGACCTTCGACAAAATGCCAATGGTGTCAATGAACAGCAACTCGGCAGACTCCAAATCCGAATCCTCTTTCAGTTCGGTGTATTTCAGCGACTTGCGGCTGCATTTTGAGATGAACGAGTCTATTCTGTCCTGATGGATTTCGTGCGGAGCAATGATGAATTTCACGTCGCGATGCTCCTCAATCAGACGCGCGAGCAACTCCTCATCTGGAGCCCAAGTGCTGCCAGCAACCAAAACTCGTGCTCCGCGAGCAAACCTCTCGACAGACTCAATGCTCTGATTCTGAGCCACCGTAGCCAAAACTCGGTCGAAACGTGTATCGCCCGTTACCGTAACATTGTCGAGTTTAATTCCATCGAGCAGTTTTTTCGACTCCTCATTCTGCACAAATATATGACGAAATCCCCTCAACACGGTGCGGAAACGCTCGCCGTATGGTTTGAAGAATTGTTGCGAGGGGCGGAAAATAGCCGAAATCTCATACAGCTCGCAGCCAATCTCCTGCAGTCGGGTCAGGTGATTCAGCCAGAATTCATACTTGATAAACACCGCCTTACGAGGTCGGACAATATCTACAAAGCGGCGGGCATTTCTGGCTGTATCCAGCGGCATATAGAAAATCCAATCGGCTCCCTTGTAGTTCTTCCGTATCTCGTAGCCCGACGGCGAAAAAAATGTAACCAGAATTTTATATTCGGGGTGCACCTCTTTGAATGCCTCAATCACAGGACGCCCCTGCTCGAACTCGCCGAGCGAGGCTGCGTGAAACCAAATTATCGGAGCCTCATTACCCTTCAGCGCATCGCCCACTCTACCGAAGAGATTGCGACGCCCCTCGACCCACAGACGAGCCTTTTTATTAAACATCGAAGCCAAACGAAGCGCAACACCATAGGCGTGAACTCCCAAATTATACATTAAGGTCTGCATTATATAACTCTTTAATTTTCACATATATTGATTCTTCGTCGAATCCGCACAAGCGTTTCAACTCGTCGGGTGTACCCTGTTCGATGAACTCATCGGGAATACCCAATCTAAAGACTTTCACCGCATAGTTATTGTCATTCATAAACTCGACAATAGCCGAACCTACGCCGCCGTCACGCACACCGTTCTCCACCGCAATCACATATTTATGCTCGGCACCTACGCGATGCAACATCTCAGCATCCAGCGGCTTTGCAAATCGCAAATCGACGTGCGTAACCGACAAGCCTGCACACTCGCGTTCGGCACGCTCGATGGCCTTTGCTGCCCAATTTCCCGTTTCGCCCAAAGAGAGAACTGCAATCTTCTCGCCCTCGCGCAACAATCGCGAACGCCCAATCTCCACAGTCTGATATGGTTGTCGCCAATCTATCATTACACCCTTTCCGCGAGGATATCTTATGGCGATGGGGCCGCAGCCGCCCAACTGAGCAGTAAACATAATATTGCGCAATTCGACCTCGTTCATCGGTGCAGCAATAGTCATATTCGGCACACAACGCATATATGCTACGTCGTAAGCTCCGTGGTGCGTAGCGCCATCTTCGCCCACCAGACCTGCGCGGTCAAGACAGAAAACTATATCAAGATTTTGCAGCGCTGCATCGTGAATCACATTATCATAAGCACGCTGCATAAATGACGAGTAAATCGCACAGAAGGGCATCATACCCGCACGCGCCAAACCTGATGAGAAGGTAACGGCGTGTCCCTCTGCAATGCCCACATCAAAGCATCTTGCGGGCAATTTGTCCATCATAATCGAGAGCGAGCTACCCGACGGCATCGCAGGCGTAATGCCAACAATAGCAGGATTCAACTGCGCCAACTCGAGCAGCGTTTCGCCAAAAACATCTTGAAATTTAGGCGGCTGAGGTCTATTTGAATCATCTAAACGCTCGCCCGTCTCTGGATTGAAACGCCCCGGAGCGTGCCACGGACCCGGATCGTTCTCTGCCGGAGCATACCCCTTGCCCTTCTTGGTCAGAACGTGCAGCAACTTAGGACCTTTGATGCTCTTCAAATCAGACAGCACTTTGGTCAGATGCACAACATCGTGTCCGTCCACGGGACCGAAATATCTGAAATTCAGGCTCTCGAACAGATTGCTCTGTTTGAGCAGCCCCTGTTTTGTAGTATTTGTAACGTTCTGCATCACGCGCCTGAGTTCGGGCATCGAACTCATTGCATTCCAGATATTCGCCTTTAGTTTGTTGTATCGCTCGGAGGTGGTTATGGTCAGCAGATAGCGGTGCAGCGCTCCCACACCATCGTCAATCGACATATTGTTATCGTTGAGAATAACCAGCAGGTCGGTATTCAGAATACCTGCATTATTCAACCCCTCGAACGCAAGTCCACCTGTCATCGCGCCATCACCAATTACGGCTACGACCTGACGCTGTTCGCCCTTTAGTTTGGCTGCCGTAGCAATGCCCAGAGCTGCCGAAATAGAATTCGACGCGTGTCCTGCCGAAAACGAATCGTAGTCACTCTCCGCAGGTTTGGGGAATCCGCTCAGCCCGCCCAATTTACGGTTCAGGTGGAAACGGTCGCGTCTGCCCGTAATAATCTTGTGAGCATAAGCCTGATGACCCACGTCCCAAATCAGCTTGTCCTCAGGGGTATTAAACACATAATGCAACGCAACTGTCAGTTCTACCACACCCAAACTCGAACCGAGATGTCCCGGATTTCGAGACAACTCGTCGATAATAAATTTCCTCAACTCATCACAATATGGTTGCAATTCATTAAGTTCCAAATCCTTAAGTTCGACAGGCGAATCTATCTTTGTTAAATAGCGATACATTATCACAGATGGTTTTGCCACAAAGGTACGAATTTTACCAGATAATGAATTCAAAATTTCGCAGAATCAAAAATTTTTCGTACATTCGTGGCTGTATTAATAGTTTGTCGCTTATGAAAAAGTTGGGTGTAGTTTTGATTATGGTTGCCACAGTGGTGATTGCGAGTTCGTGCGTATCAATGAAGAGATTCAACGAGTTGAAGGCTGATGCTATCCGACTCGACAGCCAGAATAGCATTAAGGCTGAAAATATCGACAGACTGAATGGCGAAATAGAGTCGCTGAAAAATACTCTGGCAAGCGAACGCAGCCGCTATCAACGAAATTTGGAATCGGCTCAGAACAACTTCGACCAGATGAAGAGCCGCTATGAGCGACTGCTGCGTGCAGGCTCGGAAGAGGCAGACAAAATGTTAAGAGAAATTGCTGATAACCAAGCACGTCTGCAGGAGCTCGAAGAGCGACTCAGAAATCGTGAGGAGGCAATAAACGAAATCAAACGCAAGGTCAGCGATGCACTGCTCGGCTTCGAGGGCAAAGGACTGACCATAACCCAGCGCGACGGAATGGTCTATGTCTCTATGGACGATAAGTTGCTGTTCAACTCTGGCAGCTTCAAAATCGGCACCGAGGGAACAAAAGCAGTTAAAGAGTTAGCTGAAGTTTTGGCTCAGAATCCAGATATCAACATTATGGTCGAAGGCCATACGGACAATGTGCCATACAAGGAGAATGGTCAATTAAAGGACAATCTCGACCTGAGTGTCAAGCGCGCAACTACGGTAACTCGACTGCTGTTGCAGAACAAGGGCATTGCTCCCGAGCGCATCGTCTCGGCAGGTCGCGGAGATGCACTGCCGCTGGATAGCGAAAACAGCCGCGAAGCAAGACAAAAGAATCGTCGTACGGAGATTATCCTTACTCCGAAACTCGACGAATTGCTCCAGCTGGCTCAATAAATCTGATTTAAAAGCATTAGACAATGTATAAACGTATTCTACTGAAACTTAGCGGAGAATCAATCGGAGGAGGCTCATACGGGCTTAATTCCGATGTATTGAAGAGTTATGCTCGCCAGATAAAAACTGTCGTAGACAAGGGCGTGCAAGTGGGTATAGTCATCGGCGGAGGAAACATCTTCCGAGGCTTGAGCGGCCTGGGCGAAGGCGTAGACCGAGTTACAGGCGACCAGATGGGAATGTTGGCTACGGTCATCAACTCGCTGGGATTACAGTCGGCTCTGGTCAGCGCAGGCTGCCCTGCGAAGGTTATGACCTCGATAAGTATGGCACCCGTAGGCGAAATATTCGCAAAGAGTCGCGCTGTTGAGTATCTCAACTCGGGCACCGTGGTAATCGTAGCCGGCGGCACAGGAAATCCATTTTTCACAACAGACACAGCCTCTGCGCTGCGAGCCGTAGAGCTCGAGGCCGATGTGCTGCTGAAGGGCACCCGCGTGGACGGCGTCTACACAGCCGACCCCGAAAAAGACCCTAATGCGGTAAAATTCGACACGATATCATTCGACGAGGTGATAAGCCGAGGACTCAAGGTTATGGACCTCACCGCATTCGCGCTGTGCAAGGAGAACCGTCTGCCGATACTCGTCTTTGATATGGACACCGAAGGCAACCTCGAACGCGTAGCCGAAGGTCAAAATATCGGAACTCTTGTAAGATAACAATTTAAAACTTAATAATATGGAAGTAAAAGAGATAATCAAAGCTGCCGAAGATAAGATGGCAAAATCTATCGAGCACCTTAAAGAAGAAATGGCCAATGTCCGAGCAGGAAAAGCGACTCCGAATGTTTTGAATGGAGTTATGGTTTCATACTATGGCAATCTCACCCCTGTCAATCAGGTAGCCAGCGTAGCTGTTCCCGATGCAAGAACTATCACTATTCTGCCGTGGGACAAGAAGATGATTCCGGTTATTGAAAAGGCAATTCTGGACGCTAATATTGGTTTGACTCCGTCGAACAATGGCGAGCACGTTCGTCTGACCATTCCGCCACTGACCGAAGAGCGTCGTAAACAACTCGTTAAGCAGGTTCGTGCTGAGGGCGAACAGGCTCGCGTAGGTATCCGCAATGCTCGTCGTGATGCGATTGAGACACTGCGCAAAGAGCAAAAGAACGGTATGCCCGAAGACGTAGTCAAAGACGGCGAAGAAAAGATGCAAAAGAGCACTGATAAGTTCTCGAAACTTATCGACGAAGTGCTCGATGCGAAAGAAAAGGAAATCCTCACTGTGTAGGACTATTCCCAATAAGACAAAAGGGCTTTGTTCAATAAAGCCCTTTTTTGTGCGTCTAAATATAAATTAAAAACCAATTAATAATTCTAAAACCAAACAGAAAAATGAAGAAAATTTTTAAACTTTTTGCTGTTGCCCTTGTGGCAATGGCTGGTCTGAACAGCTGTTCAGAAGATTGTGACCACGATTTCATCGAGCACGATTTCACAAAAGACATTGTTGGTACCTGGACTTACGTTGCAGAGGACGGTCTTGCAGAGGCTATGGTAATCAAGGCCGATGGCACGTTTACCACAACAGGTATTGCCAAAGATGGTCACCTATACGAGGAGAAAGGTACTATCAAGGTGGTAAACAACAAGGTTACTCTCGCATTCGATGGTGATAAAGAAACATTCGAAGGTCGCCTCGAATTTGTAGCAGGCAAATCTTTGTCCCTTGTGATGTTTGACGACAATGCCGCTCGTTTGACTTATGATTATTGCGAAAACGACCTTTCTGATGAACTTGTTGGTATGTGGGTTTGCAACGACAGTAAGATGGATGCACAGAATGATATGATGATTCAAACCTTCGATGCGAATGGTAAAACAACTTTGACAGGCTTTCTTCCCATGGAAGATAATCCTGAATTTGTTTTAAATGATAAAACAGATTATAAAGTTGTGGGGGATTTGATGTTCCTTGCGGTTCCTGCAGAATTTGTTGGTGGAGACGAACCTATGTATATTGCTGAAAAACTGATTTATTCTCCTGTGGCATCAACACTAGGCGATGTCAT
>JAZOQL010000039.1:0-4785 GCA_045656065.1 Rikenellaceae bacterium
GAATGTGTCGCCCAGACGAACAAAACATCCCTCTGCGAGCGAGTATACATACCGGCTAATGCCCTCAACTCTGAGTCCGGGTGTCCTGTAACAACCATATTCCGAATTGTGATAGGTGCGCTGAATAATGCAGTAGCTCAACCGCTCAGGCTCGGTCTGAATGCGTTCTGCAAAAAAATCGAGCGAAAAAACAATGTTCGCCATATAAATCAATTATTTAAAAAAGATAGCCCGTATTGATGTAGAATGCTCCGTTGCCGTCCTGCTTGCGGTGCTTGCCTATCGGCTTGCCGTACTCTAAACACACAATGAAGTTCTGGTTCATAATGAATCTGAACCCTGCGCCCATTGTGATGTGCGGAGCATCGCGTCTCTGTCCCAATGCCATATATGTATCATATTCGCGTTTGGATTGTTCGTAGTCCGATGCTGATGAAAATTCCGATTCGCTGCGACCAAACGACATATCATAATTGCGAGTAACCATTGCACCATCGCTAAAGACATTCAGTCCGAGGGCTATGTTCTGATTCCACATAGTGAATGAGGTAAACCGCCATCTCAACTCGGCATTGTATGAAGCCATATCCAACCCCTGAACGCGATTGCGCATAATGCCGCGTGTTGTGCGAAATCCGCCCATTCCGTCTCGGTCATACGACTGCCCCATCGTAGTAATGTAGGGTAATACATAATAAGGCACATCGTTGCCGAAACTGCCCTCATAGTTCAGTCGGTAGGCAAATGTAAGAATATCATTCTCGACCATTGGAACATATTGACGGAAGGTGACTCCATATTTGTAGTAGGGATTGGTTGTGCCTAAAAATTTGGGCGCAAATATGGCGTGAGCCTCAGCCCAGATGCCCTGCGACGGAGCCGCCTCCTTGTCTCTGGTGTCATACATCAAGCCCAGACGAATCGTATTGTTTAATCCGCCATCAGCCTCGTCATCGTGAATGACGCCCCACTGACGATACTGCTCATAGAGGGTCGGCTCTGAATCGGGGAACTTTTTGTTCTCGGACTTGTTCTTGTTGATTTTATCACGCTTAACCTCACCCTGATCGAAGTAGCTCAAGTGGTAGCCCGCCTCCCAGAACAATTTATTATCCCACAGATTGCCAACAAAATCGCTCTTAAAGAGCAGCGTCAATCGGTTGATTCGATACTTTGGCGTGTAGTAATACATATCATCGTTCTCCTCGCCGGCCTTTACTCGCTGGTGGTCGTAGTAGGACATATAGCCATTGAATCCATAAAAATCCATCGCCTTGTCATTGGATACCGTAAATGTAGTTGAGAAACGGACTCCCGGAATCAGAAATTTGCTGTCATACGACACTACAAACAGCTGCGAGCCCTTTGTAAAAAACGAGGCTTCGAAGTACCACTGCTGACGAGTATTGGGATAAATCGTTCCATCACCAAAGTCGAAAATATTGAGCAACGCTCCCATCTGAAATCCCTTGTCGGCATCGAACGCAATGGCTGGCAGCGGCCCATAATTGAATCCCTTTTTGACTATCTCTTTGTTTGTTTCAGAACTCTTCTGAGCCTGAACGCTCAACGAACAAACGGCTGCCGCTATGAGCAGACATATATTTTTCAATCTCATTATGGTTTATTATTTTTGGAACATTATTTCTCTTATGCGTTGATACTTATTGCGTAGCCCTCTGTCCATAAAGAATCTCACATCAGATATCAGCAGTCGAATCAGTCGCCAGGTTTCGTGAGCCACAACGGGTGCGGGCAACAGCAACGCAATAACCACTACTGCCCACTGCCACGACATAGAACAAAAGGCAATCGCCGAATATGCAATTATCAGTATCGGCCATACAACCAAATTCACCAGATAGCGTATCGAGTTGCGAAAAGCATTATCCTTCAGCTTAGTAAAGACAACGGCGCAAATCAGTTTAATAGGCAGTGTCAAAACTGTAACCGGAATGCAATATGGCAGAATACAAATCAAAAACAGACATTTCAACACTCGCGACAGAACTGGATATTTCACCGACACCGAACTGATGCTGATATTTTTTGCTTTGCGAATTTCAAATGCCTCGCGGCCGAGTTTCAGCAGCTGACTCAACTTGTCGGGGTTCTGTTCGCGCAGTCGGGTAATTTGCTCGACTGTTAGCTTGTTTGCCCGAAAGTGGGTATCCAGACGATTCATTCGCGACGATGACTCCTGCTCAATGAGTCGCGCCTGTTGCTTGACCACCGCAGCGCAAATCTCATAGGTAGCATCATAATCCTCATCATCTTTAATGTAGAATATCGACGAACGCATACGCCCGGTGAGAATCTCCTTTAGTTGGTTCATTTGCCCCTGTTCGCTCACATCGTTGTGCTGAGCAACGAACTCGCCCACATCTATCGGGTCGCCAATCTGAACCCGCACAGTCGAACGAAATCTGAAAAAATTGCCATAACGAATCCCCACCGGAACAATGTACAGAGATCTGCCGGGCATCAGCGACTGAGCCTGAAACGCGATGCGGAATATTCCCTTCGAGAGCGGCAGTGATGAGTATTTTGCGTGGTGTTGACCCTCGGGAAAAATGCAGAACGGAACATTGTCGCGCAATACATCTACAGCCTTTTCTATTGTTTCGTTATTTTTGCGCACCTCGTCAATGCCGTCGCGAATGCGCATTATGGGCATAATCTTCATAAAGCGGAAGATTTTGGCCAGAATCGGAATTTTAAATATATCGGCGCGAGCGACAAAGACCTTCGGTTTGCGGTCCATAGTCAGGATAACCAGCGCGTCCATCAGGGCATTGGTGTGGTTCGGAGCATATATTATTGCACTATCGGCTGGAATCTTGTCTAACCCGACGTACCGAATGGTGCGATATGACAGTCTGAGCGTTATGCTCACATAACAGTGCAACAAACTATACAACAGGTTGAAATCCTGAATCTTCTTCTGCTTGCCCATTTGTCCTAAGAAATAGTTTTTCTACGAAAGAGGTGAGCAATAATGAGTCCCGACACGATATGCCAGATACCCCACCAGGCTGTAATGAAGAGCATTCCACCATAGTGACCCTGCCAAATATCGGGTGGGAATATTGCCGGATTGAACAACAAAACAAGACCCAGACCCGAATTTTGAATACCAATCTCAACCGTCAGCGAGCGCACATCTTTTGCAGGCAGCTTTGCCAATCTGCCCCCGAAGAATCCGGTTGACAATGCACAAGCATTGTGGATTAATACAATGAAGAATACATAAAAGATATTATCCAGCAGAATTTGGAAGTTCTGGGCAAATGAGACTACAACCATTCCGACAAAAAGCAGAATGGACAAAACCTGAGCCGGCTTTGCAATCTTTTTTGTGGCATCGGGAAAGTAGCGAGCAAAAAGCAATCCTAAAACAATCGGCACTCCGAGCAACAATAAAATCTGCTCTAACATCGGCATAAACGGGATAACGAGCACAGGTATATCTCCATTGACACTGATTATCTGGCTGTAAAGCGTGCCCCACAGAAAGAAATTGACAGGAGTAACAATCGGAGCCGCTGCCGTTGTTATGGCGGTCATCGAGACCGAAAGTTCGATATTGCCTTTCGACAGCGAGGATATAAAATTCGAGATATTTCCACCCGGACAAGATGCTACCAGAATCATACCCAGAGCTATCATCGGAGTGATAAACGAACTGAGAGCCAAAGCAATTGCGAATGTCACAGCTGGCAGTGCCACCCACTGTAAAACGATTCCGACAATCACCGACTTGGGTTTGGTAAATACCTCTTTGAATGTCTTGGTTTTAATGCTCAGAGCCACGCCAAACATAACAAAAGCGAGGATTATATTCACTATGGCCATTCCCTCCTGACCGAAGTTTATAGTGACGCTGTTTAGTGCTTCTAATTGTTCTTTCATTTTAATAATAACATTCAACCGAGTCGCAACATTGTGTCATAAATTGACATTTTTATTACTATGCAGTTAGACTTTTTCTGCAACTTAGGGTTGTTAATCTGTTGCAAAAATATCACAATTTGAGTAATTTTCAACATCTTTGACACAATAAACTCGAAATAATCATTCGGCGAATGTAGAAAGTTCGATAAATTTTCGGGCTTTAATAGAGTTGTTGCTCCCAAAATATATAAATAAAAAAAGGAGGCACAAGAAAATAATTCCCATTCCTCCTATTGATAATCAGCAACTTATGCTAATATTCTTGTCTAATACTCGTCCTCGTTAAAGAAGAAGTCGTCTTTACTTGGGTAGTCAGGCCAGATATCTTCGATACTTTCATACACATCGCCTTCGTCTTCGATTTCCTGAAGATTTTCAATTACTTCGAGCGGCGCTCCAGAACGATAGGCATAGTCTATCAACTCATCTTTGGTCGCAGGCCACGGAGCATCTTCCAATTTAGAAGCTAATTCAAGTGTCCAATACATAGTTTATCTATCTTTTATTTATTCTTTTTTACAATACTATTATCCCTAAACGAGTTGCGAATATAGTAATTTTTTTTAACATATCACAAATATAACAAAAAACTTTTACTATATCTGCTCCTCTCCCTATGCGCAATGCCTATATAGACTCCTTTACGGAATCCACAATATCTCTTCAGCGCCTAACTCCATTGCGATTCTCCTCCCGAGGACATAGAGGTAATCCGACAATCTGTTGAGCAACAATAATACTTCTGGGAACAACTCTCCCGAGCCCTCAACGGCTACGACTCTGCGCTCGGCACGGCGCACTACCGTTCGAGCCACGTGCGACTGCGAAACA
>JAZOQL010000040.1:0-1788 GCA_045656065.1 Rikenellaceae bacterium
GTATCATCTCCTCCGACCTGTCGCCGTCTCCGAGAATGTTCAGGACTTTCTCTGTCACATAATTCGGGTCGAGGAACTGATAGGCGGAAATCACGTTGGAAATGGCCTCCTGTGCGTTCACGATAATCGAGCGCGTGAATGTCGGCTTCTCGTTACTGATTCCCGCAAGATACATTACGCTCTTCAGGAAATCGAGAACGCAATACTCGAAATCGTCGCACTTGATGTTCAGCGGCTCGTATGCCGCCTTGATTTGCGTCGCCGTTACCGCGCCTCCAGAAATCTCCCTTGTGTCAACGCACATTGAGTCGTTGAACAGGTCTCTGGTGAGCCTTGACAAGACCGCCTCTCTCGCCTCGTATGGAACGTGAAGCGTATGACTTTCTGCTCTTGCGCCGTCATCTTCCACGACCGCCGCGTGCACCACGCGCATCCTCTCAAGGAACTTCGCGAGGTCGACGTCATCCATCCCTCCCGCATTCTGGATAGTCCAGTAAATCTGTGAGGCATCGTCCACGTCATTCGCGTATCCCGACGAAATCAGGTCGTACGCGTCTATCTTCTCCCTTAACGGGATGAGTTCGGACTGATGCAGTGTGTTCGCCCACAGCGGGGCAATCGGGAACGACGGGTAATTTTCGAAATCGTAAATCTCTGCGCCGTCCGCCTTTGTCTCACGTACCTTGATGATGTACGGTCGTTTGGCGTGCAAGACTTCGCCTTTCGTGTCATCGTTCTTTTTCTTCCGCCAGATGTAGTCGGTATACCCGTCCATCTCGTAGAGGGTAGCCCGCAAAGGCTTTTCTGGGGCAATCTGCCAGAACCGCACACCCGCTTTCAGTGCGCCGTCCTCCTCGTCATACAGGGGGGCAAACTCCAGAACGGAAAACACGTCGATGTGGTCAAGGTTGTAAAACCCGAAAGCCACGCCGCCAACAAGAGCCTTTTTACCTAACTCCTGAAGCCGCGTGTCAAAATCCTCGCCGACCTTTTTCTGTGTATCCTCGTTCGCCCATACGACGCCGTTCCCCAAAAGGAACTGGGTCTCCTGAAGCACGAACCTGTGGAAAAAGCCAGACGTGATTTTATAATTTGCGGAATAGTTATCTGGGACTGCATTACCACTCATCGTGTAAAGCAGTTTTTGAAACCGCATCATCGTCCTGTTTTTGCCACGGTCGTATTCGTCCGCGACCAGTGCCGTCTGGTACAGTTCGCTCGCCTTATGCTCGCTTATGACAGAACGCACGAAGTCAGCCTTCGCACGCTCGCCCCCTTTCAATTCCGTCAAATCCTGATAAGTCTTCATTCCGTTCTCCGTATAAGCGTCTTACCGCCTTTCTAAATAAAGCGTCGGTTGAAACTCGTTCTTTGGCTTTACGACCTTCATCGTGCGCACCCAGTATCGCAAGGCATCACACAGATGGTCGTTTTCCTTGACTGGCGTATCTTCCTTCTTGTCATCCCAGACGTATCCCGCCGCTTCGGAAATCCATTCCTTCGATGCCGCTATTTTAATTTTCCCCCTCTGCATCGCCGTAGCCGTGTCTCTCAGGCCATCGGCAACTCTGTTGTCCGCCTTCAGGACTTTGCACCACGATTTCTTCTTCAGCAACGCGATGAACGATGCCGCAGACGGGTCAATGACAGCCTTTATTCTGGGACTCGTTATGTCATTCCCTATGGCTTTTATCTCTTCCTTCAGGAACGCTTCCAAGTCCTCTGCATAGTCCGCATCGGTCTTCTGTCTGCCCTCTGCTCGCCCGTTGTAATAGTAATCACGCGTCG
>JAZOQL010000041.1:0-3395 GCA_045656065.1 Rikenellaceae bacterium
CACCATAAGTCAAGAAACCTTCGAACGGAATGCAGAAACGTTTTGCACCTTCGTACCAGTCTTCGTGGCGAGTAGCGATGAAACCACCCATATTTACAAGACCGTCTTTCTTAGAAGACATTGTCATACCATCAGCATAAGAGAACATTTCGCGAACGATTTCTTTGATAGTTTTGTCAGCGTAACCCTCTTCGCGAGTCTTGATGAAGTATGCGTTTTCAACGAAACGAGCTGAGTCGAATACTACGCGTTTGCCATATTTGTCAGCGATAGCACGTACATCGCGCAAGTTCTTCATTGAAACAGGTTGACCACCAGCTGTGTTGTTAGTTACAGTAACGATAACGAACGGAATCTTGTCTGCATTTTCAGCCAATGCTTTTTCCAACTTAGCGCAGTCAACTTCGCCCTTGAACGGAATTTCGAGTTGAGTATCTTTAGCTGCGTCGATAGTGCAGTCCAAAGCTACAGCTTTACGGAACTCGATGTGACCTTTAGTTGTGTCGAAGTGTGAGTTGCCCGGAATAATGTCACCAGCTTTTACGAGGTGTGAGAACAATACGTTTTCAGCAGCACGACCTTGGTGTGTAGGAATTACATAATCAAAACCTGTGAGACGGCCGATAACTTCTTTCAGTTCGAAGAATGATTTTGAACCAGCGTATGCTTCGTCACCGGTCATCATAGCAGCCCATTGACGGTCGCTCATTGCGCCTGTACCTGAGTCTGTCAAACAGTCGATATAAACCTGTTCAGATTTCAAACCGAAAAGGTTGTAGTGTGCTTCTTTAAGCCATTGTTCGCGTTCTGCGCGAGTGCTCTTTTTCAACGGCTCTACCATCTTAATTCGGTAGGCTTCTGCAAATGGAATTTCCATAATCTTTATTTATTTTGAGTTAAACATTTATTTTATCCAACGATGCCCGCCTCTTAAGGCGCAGCAAGCTGATATTTTCAGTATATGTGATGATTTAGGACAGTCTTTGTGCAAAAAGCAAAGACTAACGGAGCGACACAAAAGCATCTCTCTGTTTGATATTCTGGAAGATATGTTTAAAAACAAGAGTCACAAAAAATCTTTTCTCAAACATTTTGCATCTGCAAAGTAGCAATTTTTTTTCGAGAATAACAAATTTTTAGCTAAAAAAAACAGCCTGCTGAATTTAGCAGACTGTTTCTCGATATTATAACAAAATTTTTATCTGAGGATAGTTTCAACCGTACCCACCAGCATACCGTCGATATAGACTGAAACCTGGTATTTTCCGCTGACAATTCCCGTACCGTTGTAGAAGATGCTCACAGGCAGCTCTTGGTTTTGGTAGTCGACACTACGCATAGCCGAATAGGTCATCTTTTCGCCTTCGAAGTCGAACTGTGCAGTAGCAGACTCAGCCAGCACATATCCTTCTGGGCCTAAAATACGGACATAAATATCACGTTTACCCGGAGCTGCCAAATCATTTGCTGCAACAACCATATCCACTCTCAGGCGTGCTGCTCGAGCTGCTTTGCTAACCTCTTTATCATTCTTGGTCAGTGCCAGCAACTTAATATCGCGTGCCTTGAGCAATGCTCCAAGACGCACCTTGCTATTCAATTCTTCATTAGCCTCCTCTGCACTTTCGGCACGCTGTCTCTGCGCAGCAGCCTCTTTCCTAACCTTGAGGTTTTCTGCAGCCAATGCCTTGTTCATATTATTGAGCGAGTCGATTTGGCGAACATAATTTTTCATCACCATTCTCAGTGTACCCAGCTCTTTTTCATACTTACGGATTTTCGATGCGCTGAACGAGCGTTCCTTTGTCAGACGTTGCATCAGCGAGTCTGCCTTTTGACGCTCAATTTCAAGCGAGCGTCCCATCTCTTCATTATCGACCTTGAGTCCGTCATACTCGGTCATCAACGTAGAGAGTTGACTTGTGAGTGTATCTCGTTGAGTTTCAAGATATTTCTTATCTTCTCTCAATGCGTGAGTCTGTGCGAAATAGAGTCCTGCCAAAACGACAAGCACTACGCCCATAATCACAATAATTGTTTTATAGCCTTTCAGAGCCTTTTCTTGTGCATTCTGTTCCATACATTTATACTATTTTCATTTTCCGCAAAGATATAAATCTTAATTCAATAATCAAAATAAAAACACCTTTTTCAGAACGAGTGACACACATCATTCGAAAAAAATGTCCCATCAGAATATTTTCCGACGGGACACCTGAATATAAAAACACTTGATAAAACGATATTACATTCTTTCGGGGACTCCGATACCCAGCAACGACATACCGCTCTTGATTACTCGAGCCACCTGTTCCGAGAGCACCAATCTCAACTTTCTGATCTGTTGATTTTCCTCTCTCATAATCGAATAATCGTGATAGAATTGGTTGTATTCCTTAACCAAGTCATACACATAATTTGCTACGAGTGCAGGCGAGAACTGCGCAGCTGCATCAGCCGCTACGGTCGGGAACTCAGCAATATGAGCAATCAACGCAACCTCCTTATCGGTCAGTTCGACATCTGTGGGCAGCGCTCCCTTAATCTCGATTCCCTCAGCCTCTGCCTTTCTGAGCAACGACTTGATTCGCGCGTGTGTATATTGAATAAACGGACCTGTATTGCCATTAAAGTCGATTGATTCCTTCGGGTCAAACAGCATTGTTTTCTTCGGGTCGACCTTGAGAATGAAGTATTTAAGCGCTCCGAGTCCAACCATATTGCACACTGCCTGAGCCTCCTCTTCCGAGCAGCCGTCCAACTTGCCCAACTCCTGAGACATCTGGCGAGCTTCGGCCACCATACCTTCAATAAGGTCATCGGCATCGACTACGGTACCCTCTCTCGATTTCATCTTACCCTCAGGCAGCTCGACCATACCATACGACAAGTGGTGAATATCGTCAGACCAATCATAGCCCAACTTTTTCAACACCAACTTCAACACCTGGAAGTGATAATTTTGCTCATTACCAACCACATATATATGTTGGTTAAGACTAAACTCATCGAAACGGCTCTTTGCTGTACCCAAATCCTGAGTCATATAAACCGAAGTTCCGTCGCTGCGCAACAGCAGTTTTTCGTCCAAACCATCAGCTGTCAGGTCAATCCACACCGAGTTGTCATCTCTACGATAGAATACGCCCTGTTTGAGCCCTTCAGCCACAAGTTCCTTACCCAGCAGATAGGTCTGTGATTCGTAGTAAATCTTGTCGAAACCGACGCCCATAGCCTTGTACGTAGTATCGAAACCTTCATAAACCCAACCGTTCATTGTCTCCCAGAGAGTGTAGACTTCAGGGTCGTGAGCCTCCCACTTGCGCAACATCTCCTGAGCAGCCAACATTATCGGAGCATTTTTTTTAGCTTCATCTTCACTTGCTCCATCGGCC
>JAZOQL010000042.1:0-4207 GCA_045656065.1 Rikenellaceae bacterium
ACCGCTTGGCCTCCGACTTTGTTGCACGCACGTATCACCTCGCTCTCAACTTGAACGATGTAGTCCTTTCGGTCTTGGTAGTTCATATTTTATCGTCTCCTTATAAAAAAGTGCGTAGCGTGTCAATTCACGCTGATGGCAAGGACACACTCAACAACAATCACCATCTGCATCCAACGCACCAAGTAACTAGAACGGCAAATCGTCAGCCTCTGCAACCTCGGTCGGTGCGTTTGCGGTCGGCTGGATGCTTCCGTCATTCCTTCGTGCAGAGAGAATCTGCAAGTTCTCGCCAATCAGTTCTGCAATCTGCGATTTCTTCCCGTCCTTCTCGTAAGTGCGGAAATTCATCTTGCCACCGATATAAACGCAAGTGCCCTTATCCATCTGCAAGCGTTCAATGACTTCAGCCATCTTGCCCCAAAAGACAACGTTGAACCAGTTGGTGTTCTCGTTCTCCTCGCCACGGCTCTTGTACCTTTCGGTAACCGCAACGGAGAATACCGCCTTGCTAGTTTGTCCGTTGTTCCTCACATCGGGAGTCCTTCCGAGGTTTCCGATAATTTCAATGCGATTCAAGTAAGCCATACTACTTGCTCCTTTTCCTTGCGAGTGAGTACACGGCAAAACGGCATCCGTTGTCGGTAGCCCATTCGGTGACGATGTTCATCCCGTACTTCTTGCGAAGGTTGCGGATGATTTCGGCAAGCGTGAAAGTCCTGCACATCCGCCAAGCGGTCAATGCGCTTATCTTCTGCCCTGCCTTCAGCGCATTCATAATGCACTCGGTCTTTGTTGGTTTATTCTTCATTGCGGGTCTCCTTGTTGAAATAAAAGAAAGTGGTCGGTGAGTGAGGTGTATATAGTGTAGGGCTTTGGTGACAAGGAACTTGCCACGCACCCACCGACCACGATTGCTACTTGATGGACAACGTGCGCTCCTTCGCCTTCGCGCACACGAATTCGGGGAACAAGTCCATAAACTTGTCTTGTGTCAACCCGCAGACCTTCGCAAATACGTTCACGGGTACTGCGTTCAAGATGTCATCAATCTTGCACAAGCCCTTCTGCACCAGTTTCTGAGCCACATCCGCACCGCAGTTGTCAACCATCCATTCATAGGTGTATGATTGCTTGCTCCACGCAATCTTGACACCATCCTCTCCATCGGGGAGGTCGGTAATGTCACCGACATTGTAGGTGTGCTTGATGAGTTCCTTGATGCTTGCAACGAGTTTCTCCAGTTTCTTGCGGGTCTCGTCAAGGTCTCGGAAATTACGGGAAAGCAGGGAACGTTGTGCGATGAAATCGGCAATTGCGCCTTCATCCATCTCAATACCTGCGTGTGCGATTGCGAACTTGTACGCATACATTGCGCCATCGCTGAAGGTAACGTTGCATTGCTCTGCGGGAATAAGTGCGACTTCTTTTGTAGCCATATTTGTTTTTCCTTTGTTGATTGTTTACTTGTTGTTGATTTTGTTCATAATCTCGGAGTAGACCTTCGGCTGAAGGTTCTGCGGAATCTGCGAAGCATCCTCAAAGCCGTTCTCACCGATGACATAGAGTACGATGTTCTTGTGTTCCTTCATCAAGTCATTGATGACCTCAACAAATGATTTCTTGTCCTTCTTCGGTGTCGGCTTGATGACATTTTTTGTCACATCGTTCGGGTTCATCGTGGAGTCCAGCGCATCGCCTTCAGCAATCTCGTATGCGTTTTGGTAGAGGTAACGCTTCACGTAAGTCTGCACCGCCCCGTCATTTTGCACCTTGTGGCATCCCTTCAGCGATGCACCATCGGGAGAGTATGCGAACTTGAACGTAATAAATTCTTGCGGATTGCTTGCCTTGATGATTTTCAGTTCTGCAACCTTTTCTTCAAAGTTGAAAACTGATACAATCCCGCATTCCTTGTTGACCTCGTTCACCGCAGGGAGAATATCGGAGAGTTCAAAGTACGTGTAACCCGCAAACGAGTTCTTGCCGTTCTTCTTCATACCCTTCTTTGCGATGAGCAGACGGGCTTCCGAGAGCCTTTCGTAGATTGTCGCTTCTTGTTCCATCTTGTTTTTTTCCTTTGTTGAATTACTTGCCGAATATTTTTCCGAATGTTACGTTGTCAGCCTTGTCAAGGCTGACAATATTGGAGTACATAATCTGCACAATGGAATGCCTGTTCCCGAAATTCACGGAACAAGAACCGAGGTGGATTTCCGAAGCCTTGCAGATGAAAGGACGGATGATGTTGCCGTTCAGCGAGGTTTCAGTCTTGTACAGGATGATGTAGTTTGCATTGCGGTTCTTTTCCGCATCAAGAGCGAACTGGAGTTCTTCGTGTGTCATAGTGTGTCCTTTGTTGTTGTGTGTAGTTAAAATATAAAAGTATACTGCAATAGTCAAGTAAATTTACTTTAACACGATTTGCATAAGCATCTTGACCGCCATCGCCAAACTGACACCGGCCACCCGCAGTTCGTCAACCGCCTTCGTGATTTCACGTGACGGCATCCCGCAGACTTTGTACTGACATTTTTTGTCACGCTCGGTGATGGTGATGGTAGTGCCGTTCGCAGTCATCGTAATCTTCTTTTCCATTAAGCCTTCTCCTCTTCAGCATTACGGATTTTCTCAATGATGGAACGGCAAGCGTTTTCACGCTCGGTCAGTTTGACATCACGGCAGATATAAGCCTCACGACCGAGAACGATAGTGATGATGTCTGCTTCAAAGTCAGTGAGTTCAATGTTAATCATATTGCTTCCTTTGTTGAGTTGGTTGTTGTTTACGTAGGTAAAGGTAGCATTTTTCGTGTTAATGCGAAATACCTTAACAACATTTTTTTTATGAAAAAAAACAGAAATGGCGAAATTTCGCTAAAATCGCCATTTTATATATTCCAAGTTGGAATATATGTAGTGTTCAATCGTGCAGTTTTTCCACGAACATTCTTCAACGCAACTTGAACGTGTCAAATCTTTCCATTACAATTTTCACTTCGCCTCCTTGTTGCATCGTTGCGGTTGTCCTTCTTCATCAAGATACGCAGTCAATCCCGCTCTATTACCACTTGAATACATCAGATAAACTATTCCTGTTGTTGTATCGCACCAAGTTACCATAAAGTCATTTATCGCTTCAATTTTTTCCATTCGCCCCGTATCGCAACCGATGAAAAGAAAAGCGATAATAAGAATAAAGTATTTCACTTCGCCTCCTTGAATTTCTCGGCAAGTTCCAGCCACACATTCATGTGTCGGGTTGCCCTTGCATAATCATAGCCCTCTTCACCGATGCCGCCTCGCCACCTCTTGTGCCTGCACGCATCAGCCATCGCCAAGCACCGCTTGTATTTGGAGTGACTATTTTCTTTTAGTGTATGCAAACACCAATCATCCTTATCGTTGCACGCCTTTTTCAGTTCCACAATCTCCATCAAGAGTTGCTCGACTTCCTTCTTGTGCGATTCTTCAAGTTCCGCAATCTTCTGTTCCTGTTCTTCAAGTTTGGCAAGCACATCCTTGCACATCTGCCGAACATTGCACTGGAATGTCAAATATTGCTCGTTTTCCCTTTTCTTGATTTCGGCACGAAGGCCACGTTTGATTTCATCCAAGTCCATTATTTGTATTCCTCCGCTTCCTCACGGGTGCGGAAGAAGTGAAATCCGCTCGCACACTCCACGTTGTACATAAGGTTGAAGTCCTTGATTTCGATTTCCTGCCAGAGGCGATATTCGAAGGAATTGTTGTAACTAGAGTGCAGGACTTCGTAACCTTCCATATCGGTAATCTTCGCTCGGTTGGTGCGACACTTGATGCCGTTGATGCAGAAAACGATGGCACCCGCTGGAATCTCGGCAGTAATGACCACGCCTTCCTCGGTTTTCTTGTAGCCCGTGAGCGGTTCGTCCAGTACCTTTCCGAGACGAAATTGGTCGGCTCTCGTGAGGTCGGCTCTCGTGAGGTTGGCTCCCGTGAGGTAGGCTCCCGTGAGGTTGGCTCCTGTGAGGTTGGCTCTCGTGAGGTTGGCTCCCGTGAGGTTGGCTCCCGTGAGGTTGGCTCCGTAGAGGTAGGCTCCGTAGAGGTTTGCTCCGTAGAGGTAGGCTCCCGTGAGGTAGGCTCCCGTGAGGTTGGCTCCTGTGAGGTTGGCTCCGTAGAGGTAGGCTCCCGTGAGGTTGGCTCCCGTGAGGTTGGCTATCGTGAGG
>JAZOQL010000043.1:0-10026 GCA_045656065.1 Rikenellaceae bacterium
ATTGAAAGTGAACTTTATAGATATAGCAACTCGCATTATGTTGGGATTGCCGGTCGAAGTGCCGCACAAGTCGTTCTTTGAATTGGACTATGTTGGTATCAAGGCACCACAGTTCTCGTTCTCGCGTCTGCAAAAGGCAGACCCGGTGTTGGGCGTGGAAATGGCCTCAACGGGCGAAGTGGGCTGCATCGGCGAAGATTTCTACGAAGCAATCCTCAAGTCGATGTTGTCAGTTGGATATAAGATTCCGGAACGAAACGTATTGTTGTCGACAGGTGACAGTCGCTCGAAAATCGAGATGATAGCACCGGCAAAGGCGTTGCAGGAGAAGGGCTACAACATCTTCGCAACAAAGGGTACAGCCAAGTATCTCGAAGAGCACGGCGTGAAGGCTACGGTTCTCTATTGGCCAGACCAGAATGAGACTCCCAATACGCTGGAATATATCAAGGAAAAGAAGATTGATTTGGTGGTTAATATACCGAAGAATCTCTCAAAAGATGAACTTAATAATGATTACACTATTCGTCGTAGCGCGATAGATTTTAATATACCGTTGATTACCAACGCTCGTTTGGCAGCAGCCTTCATTATGGCTTTCTGCAAGCTGTCGAGAGAAGATATTAAAATCAAGAGCTGGAACGAATATTAATCAGCTAAAAAATGGTGAGATAAGTCTGTATGAGACTTTCGCAACTTGCATCAAATGAACGTGCTGTGATCGTAAAGATATACGGTCACGGCTCGTTTCGTCGTAGGGTGATGGAGATGGGATTTGTTCGGGGCAAGGTTATCAGAGTAATCAAGAGCGCTCCGATGTCAGATCCTATCGAGTATGAGATTATGGGCTATCGAGTTGCTCTCAGACGCAGCGAGGCCTCGCTTATCGAGGTTGATACCGATTGCAAACCATTTGTGGATTCGGTCTGCGGACAGACCATTGTCGAAGAACATAATGACGAGCTGCGCCATCGTTCTCAGTCGAAGGTGATAAACGTGGCTCTGGTTGGAAATCCCAATAGCGGAAAGACATCGCTGTTCAATATGATTTCGGGTGCCAACGAGCACGTGGGAAATTACAGCGGCGTGACGGTCGGAGCCAAAACTACACACGTAGACCGATATGGCTATAGAATAAACCTTTCCGATCTGCCTGGAACATACTCGATAACCGAATACTCGCCCGAAGAACTTTACGTTAGAAAACACATTGCCGAGCAGATGCCCGACGTTGTTGTCAATGTCGTAGATGCCTCGAATCTTGAGCGCAATCTGCTGCTGACTACGCAGTTGATTGATATGAATCTCAAGGTTGTCATAGCGCTGAATATGTATGATGAGCTGGAAAAAGAGGAGGCGCGACTCGATTATGATACTCTGGGTAAGTTGTTGGGTATTCCGATGGTGCCAACGGTTGCATCAAAAGAGAGGGGTATTGACGATTTGGTCAGACGCGTAATCGAGGCCTATGAGGATACCGACCCTACGTTGAGACATATTCACATCAGCTATGGCAGCGAACTTGAACAGAGTATATTGTCTATTCAGGAGGTTGTGCGTCGAAACGAGGACCTTGTGGCTCGCTACTCATCACGTTACCTTTCTATTAAGCTGCTCGACGGCGACAGGGTGATTCGCGAGGAGTTGTCGGTCTATCCCAATTCGAAACATATAAATGCCACAGCCGAGCGCGAACAAAATCGACTCGAAAAAATATTCGGCGAGAAGGCCGAGTCGCTCATTACCGATGCCCGATTCGCATTCATTACGGGTGCGCTGAATGAGACATTCACCAAAGGCAGCAGTGCAAAACACACCAAAGGCTATCGTGCCGATTCGGTCTTGACACACAAAATTTGGGGATTCCCGATATTCTTGTTGTTGATGTGGACAATGTTCCAGGTAACATTCACTCTGGGACAGTACCCGGCCGATTGGATTGATATGGGATTCTCGGCGCTGGGCGATTGGGTGAGCCGAATTATGACCGACGGTCCATTTAAGGAGCTGCTGGTCGAGGGCGTTATTGCCGGAGTAGGGGGCGTAATGGTCTTTATGCCCAATATCTTGATATTGTTTCTGTTCATTGCCATAATGGAGGATACGGGTTATATGGCTCGTACGGCATTTATTATGGACCGAATTATGCACCGAATCGGGTTGCACGGAAAATCGTTCCTGCCGTTGATTATGGGATTCGGCTGCAATGTCCCCGCCATAATGGCTACCCGAACTCTGGAGAGTCGCAAAGACCGACTGCTCACAATTCTGATTATGCCATTTATGTCGTGCAGTGCGCGACTGCCTGTATATCTGCTGCTTATAACTGCATTTTTCGAGCGCGGTCAGGGGTTGATACTCGCATCGTTGTATGTGATTGGCGGAGTAGTCGCCATTCTTTCGGCCATTGCTCTTAAAAAGGTATTGTTCGACAAGGAGGAGGTTTCGTTTGTTATGGAGCTGCCGCCATACCGAATACCTACGGCTCGCAGCGTGGTGAGACATATGTGGAATCGCGCCGGTCAGTATATCAAAAAGATGAGTACCGTGATTTTGGTTGCATCGGTGATAATCTGGGCAATGAGCAATTACCCCGCAGACCGAGAACTGAAGGATACGTATATTGGTCAGCTCGGTCAGGTGATGGAGCCTGTTCTCGAACCTTTAGGTTTTGATTGGCAAATGGGGGTTAGTCTGTTGTCAGGATTGGCTGCAAAAGAGATTGTCATCAGTACGATGTCGGTGCTCAACGAGTCGGGTGACAGCGAGGAGTCGCTGATTGAGGCTCTGCGCACAGATGCTAATTTCACACCGCTTACGGCATATTGTTTGATGTTGTTTATATTGTTGTATCTGCCTTGTGTTGCTGCGATAGTGGCAGTGCGCCGAGAGGCCGGAATGAAATGGGCAATATTCTCGGCCGTCTACACCACGACGGTGGCTTGGGTAGTTACATTCATAGTGTGGAACGTGGCTCAATATTTCGTTTAGTATGCAGGAGTGGCTGACTATTATCACTGTCGCAGTGTGTGTGGTGATTGCATTTGTTGCTGTTTTCAGGCGGCGGTCGCACGGGTGTGGGTGCTCGAGTGAGTCGTGTGGCGAGAGCAGCTGTTGTGACTGTATGCTGAAAAAGGAGTGCGACAAAAACAAATCGAAAAAGAGTTAGTAACGAAAACCGAAATACGAAAAAAATCCTGTTGTTTGAGTCAACAGGATTTTTTGTTTTACTACATATAATAAGTGTCTATTTTGCCAGCAGATTTTTTACACATTCGGAAATAGCTCTGCCGTCGGCGCGACCCGCCAATGCAGCCTGAGCTGCCTTCATAACCTTACCCATATCGGCTGGCGATTGAGCACCTACCTCTGTAATTATTTTGCGCAGTTCGGCTTCGAGCTCCTCAGTAGAGAGCGACTTTGGCAAAAACTCTTCGATAATGGCAGCCTCGGCAGCTTCAGAGGCTGCTAACTCATCACGACCAGCCGAACGATAGGTTTCAGCCGACTCGCGACGCTGTTTTACGAGTTTCTGCATAATTTTCAGCACATCTGCGTCGCTGATTTCCTGAGCTCCGTCGGCAGTCTTTGCCAACAGAATTGCAGCCTTAATGGCTCTAAGTGACTCAAGACGAACCTTATCCTTAGCCAACATTGCGGCTTTGATAGCATCGTTTATTTTTAATTCAAGACTCATAATCGTTAATTTTAAATGTACACACAAAGGTATGAATTTTTTGAAAATCGACCAATTGAACAGTGTTTTAAAATTCACAAAAACTGTGAAAAAAGCGTGTGTTGAAAAGTTTTTGACCAAAAAGTTGTTTTAACCAAAACAAAAATGTAACTTTGTCGAATTGTTAAAGGTGGTATTAACGGAGGAAATTAAATAATTACTTAACAAAATAACTAAATTTAATTATCAATGAGTAACAACCTTTTCTCTTCAACGATCGGAAGAAAACTGATCATGAGTATTTCAGGTTTGTTCCTGATACTCTTTTTGCTGTTCCATATGGCTATGAATATGGTGGCAATCTTCTCGCTGGAGGCTTACAATGCAGTCTGCCATTTCCTCGGAACTAACTGGTATGCATTGGCCGGAACAGCAGTTTTGGCGGCAGGTTTCTTGTTCCACATCGCCTATGCGTTCATTTTGACAAGACGCAATATGGTGGCTCGTGGTAAGGAACGCTATTCAGAACAAAAACGCTCAGGCAACGTATCGTGGGCATCACGCAATATGTTCGTTCTGGGTGTAATCATCGTTCTGGGTCTTGTATTGCACCTTTGCCACTTCTGGTACAAGATGCAGTTCGCAGAACTTATCGGCGCTCGTATCGGTCAATATGACTGGGCTGATGGTGCAAACTATCTGTTGTCAGTGTTCGGTAACCCAGTGATGGTAGTTCTCTACCTGGTATGGTTCGCTGCTTTCTGGTATCACCTGACTCACGGTTTCTGGAGCGCATTCCACACACTCGGTTGGAATAACCAGGTTTGGTTGAACCGTTGGAAATGTATTGCAACAATCTTTGCAACAATCATCTTCTTGGGATTTGCTGCAGTAGCTATCGCTATGTACTTTAAAGCTAATTGTCCCACTTGTTTTTAACGCTAAAATGTAGGAATAATGAGTATATTGGATTCTAAAATTCCCGAAGGCCCGTTGGCTCAAAAGTGGAGCAAACATAAAGCCGATATTAAAGTGGTGAGTCCGGCCAACAAACGTAAATTGGACGTAATCGTAATTGGAACAGGTCTGGGTGGTGCAAGTGCTGCTGCAGCTCTTGGCGAACTCGGTTATAATGTAAAGGTATTCTGCATCAGCGACTCGCCTCGTCGTGCGCACTCTATCGCTGCACAAGGTGGTATCAATGCTGCAAAGAACTACCAAAACGACAACGACTCGGTATTCCGTCTGTTCTATGACACAATCAAAGGTGGTGACTATCGTGCTCGCGAAGCTAACGTTTATCGTTTGGCTGAGGTTGCTAACTCAATCATCGACCAATGCGTAGCTCAAGGTGTACCTTTCGCTCGCGATTACGGCGGCTTGTTGGATAACCGTTCATTCGGTGGTGCGCAGGTATCTCGTACATTCTATGCTCGCGGTCAAACCGGTCAACAATTGTTGCTGGGTGCTTATGCAGCTCTGAACCGTCAAGTAAACAAAGGTTCTGTTAAGAGCTACCCACGTTACGAAATGCTCGACCTCGTACTGATTGACGGTAAGGCTCGCGGTATCATCGCTCGTAACCTCGTTACAGGTGAAATCGAACGCTTTGGTGCTCACGCTGTAGTTATCGCAAGCGGTGGTTATGGTAACGTATTCTTCTTGTCAACAAACGCGATGAACTCAAATGGTTCTGCAGCTTGGCAATGCTATAAGAGAGGTGCAATGTTTGCTAACCCGTGTTTCACTCAAATTCACCCGACTTGTATCCCCGTTCACGGAGACCAACAGTCTAAGTTGACTTTGATGAGTGAATCATTGCGTAACGACGGTCGTATCTGGGTTCCGAAAAAAGAATCAGATGTGAAGAGATTGCGCGCAGGTGAAGTAAAGGCTTCTCAAATTCCTGAAGAAGACCGCGACTACTATTTGGAACGTCGCTACCCGGCATTCGGTAACTTGGTTCCTCGTGACGTAGCTTCACGTGCTGCTAAGGAGCGTTGCGACGCAGGTTTCGGTGTTAACTCAACAGGTTTGGCCGTATTCCTCGACTTCTCGACTGCAATCAAACGCCTCGGTAGAAACGTAATCGAACAACGTTATGGTAACTTGTTCCAAATGTACGAAAAGATTACAGACGTGAATCCGTATGACGAACCGATGATGATTTATCCGGCTGTTCACTACACAATGGGTGGTATCTGGGTTGACTACAACTTGATGACTACTATCCCGGGTCTGTATGCTATCGGTGAAGCTAACTTCTCTGACCACGGTGCTAACCGTTTGGGTGCATCTGCACTGATGCAAGGTTTGGCTGACGGTTACTTCGTATTGCCTTATACTATCGGCGATTACCTGTCACACGAAATCCAATCACCTAAGGTTGATACAAATGCACCGGAATTCGTTGCAGCTGAAAAGGCAATCCGCGAAAAAATCGCTAAGCTCTTCTCAATCAATGGTACTCTTTCACCAGACGATATCCACAAGAGACTCGGTCACATTATGTGGGATAACGTAGGTATGGCACGTTCTGAAGAGAGTCTGAAAAAGGCATTGGTGGAAATCCCGAAACTGAGAGAAGAATTCTGGAAAAATGTTCGCGTAGCTGGTAAAGGTGAAGAATTCAACCAAGAACTCGAAAAGGCATTGCGTTTGGCAGACTTCCTCGAAATGGGTGAATTGATGGCTCGCGACGCACTCAACAGACAAGAGTCTTGTGGTGGTCACTTCCGCATCGAACACCAAACTGCAGAAGGTGAAACTAAACGTGATGACGAAAACTTCGCTCACGTAGCTGTTTGGGAGTACAAAGGTGATGCTGAACCTGTAATGTACAAAGAAGAACTCAAGTTTGAAACAGTGAAACTCTCTCAACGTAACTATAAAGACTAAGAGTTTAACGGTTGATTGTAAAAAGTTTAAGACAATGAATTTTACTTTGAAAATATGGCGTCAGGCAGGTCCTAAAGCCAAAGGTGAATTTAAAACATATCAGATATCAAATATCTCGCCCGACACTTCATTCCTCGAAATGTTGGACATTCTGAATAACAATTTGATACACGAAGGTCAAGAACCTGTGGCATTCGACCACGACTGCCGTGAAGGTATCTGCGGTGCTTGCTCGTTGTTTATCAACGGTCACGCTCACGGACCGGACAACCTGATTACAACTTGTCAGTTGCATATGCGCAAGTTCAAAGATGGCGAAACTATCACTATCGAACCGTGGCGCTCGGCAGCTTTCCCTGTAATCAAAGACTTGGTTGTTAATCGTCAGGCTTTCGACCAAATTCTTCAATCAGGTGGTTTCATCTCTGTTAATACAGGTGGTGTGCCCGATGCAAACGCTATTCCTATCTCGAAGAAGGACGCAGACGAATCTATGGACGCTGCTGCTTGTATCGGTTGTGGTGCTTGCGTTGCAACTTGTAAGAACGGTTCTGCGATGTTGTTCGTTGCTGCTCGTGTTTCTTCATTGGCTAAATTGCCGCAGGGTAGAATCGAAGCAGCTCGCCGTGCTAAGGCTATGGTTGCTAAGATGGACGAACTCGGCTTTGGTGCTTGTACAAACACAGGCGCTTGCGAAGCAGAATGCCCGAAGGGTATCTCTATCGCTCACATCGCTCGTTTGAACAGAGAATTCCTTAGCGCTAAATTCCAAGACTAATTAATTGGAAAGTAAATATTTATGGGCTGCTCTTTCGGGCAGCCCTTTTTGTTTAGTTTTTTCGTAATTATCTATTTTAGACTTGTTATTTTTTGTTTTTTAACGAAAAAAAGTTATATTTGTAATTATAGTATAAAACATACAAATATGACATATTTTGAATTTACTAAACGCTTCCCCGATGAAACATCTACAACAATATGTGGACGAGTTCTGTTTCAGACTGAACAACAGGAACTGTAATGCTGCATTTTTGAAGTGTGTAGGGTTAGCAGTGGCATAAATATAAATAGAGACACATAACTAATTCAGAATATTAACATTAACATATAAGTATAAAGATATGGAAAAAATTAAGAATTTTAATGAATTTGTGAATAGCAAAACATTGAATGAAAAGACACCTACGAAAGAGTGGGATGATATGCTATTAGAAATGGCTCAAATTGGGACATTTAATAAATATACCATAATAGTATGGACAAATGATTCAGGTAATATTCCTCATTTTCATATAGTAGATAGTTCTACTCGTGGAGAAGAATTTCATACTTGTATTAAGATTGAAAAACCAGAGTATTTTCATCATTCTGGAAAAGAAGGTGTATTAAATAGCAAACAAAGAAAATTATTGGTTGATTTTTTGAAAAATCCATTTGATGAAGACACATCTAATTGGGAATATCTTATAATGACTTGGAATGCAAACAATTCAAATAAGAAGTTATCAAAGAAAATGCCAATGCCAGATTATACTAATATAAAATAAAACAACGAATAGACCTTTGATTAAAACAAGTTTAAAGTAGATAATTCCGATTTTTTTTGAAAAAATGTTCCAAAAAGTTTGCAGTTATTGAAAAAATGTGTACCTTTGTAGTGAAAACAAATTTGTAATGATTACAGAAAGCGCAATAGAAAGATTGACCAGCAGGGAGATAAGACCTTCGTTGCAGAGAATTGCAGTAATGCAGTATCTGTTGGAGCATAGGACTCACCCGACAGTCGACCAAATCTTTACCGATTTGCAAACTGAGATACCGACACTTTCGCGTACGACGGTTTATAATACGCTGAAGTTGTTGTGTGAAAAGGGAGCCGTTCTGATGTTGGATATCGACCAGAGACAGACTCATTATGACGGAGATATATCGCTGCACGGACATTTTCTTTGTACTAAATGTGGTAGAATTGAGGATATTTTTCACGAAGATTGTGAGTGCTTGCTGAGATTTGCTCCTCAAGATGCAGAGGTGAAAGATGTACAGTTGCTTTACAAAGGCGTTTGTAAATATTGTAAGAAAAATTAACTGATTAAAATTGAATAAAAATGAAAAAGTTTAGATGTCAAGTATGTGGTTTTATCCACGAAGGTGAACAAGCTCCTGAATCGTGTCCGTTGTGTGGTGTTCCGGCTGAGAAATTCGAAGAAATGCAGGAGAGAGAGGGTGATTTGGTCTTTGTTGATGAGCACGTTATCGGTGTAGCTCAGGGTGTTGACGCTGAAATTCTCGAGGGTTTGAGAGCACACTTCAATGGCGAATGCACAGAAGTTGGTATGTACTTGGCAATGAGCCGTCAAGCAGATAGAGAAGGTTATCCTGAAATTGCAGAAGCGTTCAGAAGATATGCGTTCGAAGAGGCTGACCACGCTGCACGTTTCGCAGAACTGTTGGGTGAAGTGGTTTGGGATACTAAAACAAACTTGCGCAAGAGAATGGAAGCTGAAGCAGGTGCTTGCGAAGATAAAAAACGAATCGCAACTCTGGCTAAGCAACAAAACTTGGACGCAATCCACGATACCGTTCACGAAATGTGTAAAGACGAAGCTCGTCACGGTAAAGGTTTTGAAGGTTTGTATAAACGTTATTTTGGTAAGTAAGAAAAGTTTTGTCTTGTGTTTTGGGTATCTTTCCGAAAGGGAAGATACCTTTTTTTTTGTCAGTAAATGTGGGGCGACAGAGAGTGTTTGTCAGTTTGAAAGTGTCAAAATGTCAGTCTCTGATGAGTGGCACGTTGTTTGTTTATTCAAATGTATATAAGTTGAATGTGTAAATAACTAAAAATAAACGAACTATGCAAAGTGGTAAAATTGGGGTTACAACAGAAAATATTTTCCCCATTATCAAAAAATTTCTCTACTCGGATCACGAAATATTTTTGCGCGAATTGGTGTCAAATGCCGTAGACGCGACTCAGAAGTTGAAGACTCTCTCGGCCGTGGGCGAGTTCAACGGCGACCTGGGTGATTTGACTATCCATATCGAGCTCGATGCTGAAAATAAAATCCTGAAGGTCAAAGACCACGGCATCGGAATGACGAAGGAGGATATCGAAAAGTATATCAATCAGATAGCATTCTCTGGTGCTGAGGCATTCCTCGAAAAATATAAGAATCAAACGGGCATTATCGGCCACTTCGGGCTGGGTTTTTATTCATCATTTATGGTGGCTTCGAAGGTCGAAATCGTAACAAAGTCCTACAAAGAGGGCGCAGTGCCTGTTAAGTGGAGCTGCGATGGTACGCCCGAATATACAATCAACGAGCTCGAGCAGAGCGACAAAACTGACCGTGGTACGGATATAATTCTCTATTTGTCAGACGATTCTGCCGAGTTTGCTGACTCTGCAAGAATCAAACAATTGTTGGAAAAATATTGTAAGTTCCTGCCTG
>JAZOQL010000044.1:0-6455 GCA_045656065.1 Rikenellaceae bacterium
GATTAAGTTCTCGGTGAATTTGCATCGTGGCTGTTTCGGAGGTTGCAGTTTCTGTACAATCTCGGCTCATCAGGGCAAATTCATCTCAAGCCGCAGCGAACGCTCGATTATGAACGAAATAGAGTCTATAACCAAAATGGAGGAGTTCAGAGGTAACCTCTCGGACTTGGGCGGACCCTCGGCTAATATGTATAAAATGGGCGGTCGGGACAGGTCGCTCTGCGAAAAGTGCAGCCGTCCCTCTTGCATATTCCCTGCAATCTGCAAAAACCTCGAACACAATCATAATCACCTTATTGCGCTATATGGCAAGGTGCGTAAGGTTGAGGGCATCAGACACGCATACATCGGCAGCGGCATCAGATACGATATGTTCATCAACGAGCCCGAAGGTGAAAACTATCTGCGCGAAGTGGTTAAATATCACACCTCGGGGCGATTGAAAGTGGCTCCGGAACACACCGAAGGAGACGTGCTGAAGCTGATGCGCAAACCCGATTTCACGTTGTTTGAGAAGCTGCACGAGCGTTTCCATTCGATTTGCCGCCGAGAAAATCTGAAGTATCAGTTGGTGCCATACTGCATATCGAGTCACCCGGGCTGCACCGAAAACGATATGAAATCTCTCTCCCGAAAAATGGGTCAGCTTAATGTCTATCTTGAACAGATTCAGGATTTTACCCCTACGCCGATGACTCTCTCTTCGGCCATATACTACACGGGAATAAATCCATATACGGGCGAACGGGTGTTCGTGGCTCGTGACCAAGAGGCCAAGCGTCGTCAAAAAAGCTATTTTTTCAAGAAGAGTCGAAAATGACAGGTCGAGCACTATATCCGATTATCATCATTCTGAGCCTTTTGTCATTCAGCGCAAAAGGGCAGAGCCTTGATGCAGATTCCACCGAAACAAATGGTGGCTATCCAGAATCGGAGATGATATTCGACCCCAATACCGATGATGTCAGCTATCTGCAAATGAGTAATATAGGTAGCTCTATTGCTCGGCTCAAACAATTCGGATTCGGACATATATTGCTCAACCGCCGAGGCGATATTTTTTCTCAGTCGCAGTTTCGCATTGACGGCGTGTCGATGTACAATCCTGCGCGCAACGGTAATCTGTGGAGCGTTATTTCAGCATTCAGCAACCTTCAGCGGTTAGAGTCTGAGTATCTCTCGCCTTTTGAGGCTCGACAATTAGAGCAACATTCGTTGGTGTCTTACAACAGATTGCGAGCTTCATACATCACCAACTCTGCCAGCCAAATCAATAATGTCAGATTTTCGAGCTACGACCGAGAGTCAGTGCCCGATTGCGAACTACATCTGGCCGGCAAGGTGCGGTGGGGTAGAGATAATACCTTCATCGGTACATTCGTGGAGAATTACTCGATTAATGGCAGCCTGAGTCGTCAGCTCGATGAACACAATGCGATTACGGTCAGTGCAATGGCTGCCACTTCCGAGCGCGCACTGCGAGGCTGTACTACCGACGAGGTGTTTCAACTTATCCAGAACGTTTATGGCAGCACTGCTTTCGGATATACACCTTCGGTCGGCGTGCAGAATGGCAAAACAAGAAATGCAAATACGACTCAGGACAGGGCTGTGCTGGTGAATGTCAACCATACCTACTCGACCAATTCTGACCAGACTAAATTTAAAATCTCGCTCTCGGCCATTCACAACAAGCAGGGTTACTCGACCCTCGCGCGGTTTGACAGCGACAATCCCTATCCCGACTACTATGCCTATCTCCCGTCGCATCATCAGGGTGAGATTGCTCGGCAAATAACCGAACTGTGGCAAATGGACAAGGCTGTGTCACAGATAGATTGGAACGGTCTGTATCAGATTAACTACTCGAACAGAACACAATACGGAGCCCGTTCAAAACACATCATAGAACAGCGGCTCTCGAAACATAACACACTGCGAGCACATTTTTCGGCTCAGCATAGTGTGAATCGACATTTTCGAGTGAAACTCTTTGTTGATGCGGGGCTGGATCGTTCGGACTACTGCAAGGTTGTTGACGATTTGCTGGGTGGCGACTATTGGCTCGATATTGATACCTATCTGGTAGATGATGTCTATTATGGAGATATGGTTCAAAACAATATGCTGTCTCGGGATAGAAGGGTCGGCGAGGGTGAAACTTTCGGATATGATTATTCGATTTATAATAAACTTATATCGGCAGGAATAGAGGCTCGTTACAGGAGCAATGGCGTGCAGTTCGAGGCTCAATACTCGCGCCGCAAATCTCAGGTTTATCGTTTGGGACGCTACGAAAAAGAGACCTTTCCCGGGGCGTTGTCTTTGGGGCGCTCAGAGAAGAGGAGCATTTCGGCCGAGTCGTTCAATCTTGCGGCAGATTATGTGACTGAAAACGGAGTGAGATTGTCGTTGAGACTTGCTACGGGTAGCCGAATACCTGCGTATCAGGATATATTTTTGGCTCAGAAAAACCAGAACAGATTTGTGGATTTGCCTCTGAGTCCGCGTTACAATTCGGCGGAGTTGTCTGTCTCGGCTAATCGCCATTGGGGCGCATTTCGTGTTGCGGCATTCTCGAACCGGGCAAAATCGGTCAGTCATATTGTTAATCAGTATGATGTGATAACGACTCGATACAGTCAGTTTGTGACAGGTAATCTCTCGACAAAGTCTTATGGAGTGGAACTTGAAACAACCATAGAGCTGACTCCTCAGGTCGAGATGTCGGCATTTTTCTCGAAGGGCAAGTATCAATATGACTCGAATCCTATATTCAGACAATATGACGACCGAGATGGTAAAGTGTTGAATGAAAATATCGTAGCTCACATTTCGGGCAGACCGGTACATTACTCGCCTGAGAATCTGCTGGCAATGGGCATTCGTTGGCAGCCTCGCTATGGATTGTGGTTCGATGCAGTGCTTAACTACTCGTCTGTGCGCAGCGCAAAAATGGATATGATTCGTCGAACCGACAGAATACTCACCCTTACCGATAAGCTCGATGTGAAGGAGCGGCTCGTGGCGCACACCAATCTGAACGAGGTTAGTCTGGTGAACATCTATATGGGGAGACGATTCAACATATCGAGCCACTGGCTGAGTGTGACTGTCGGAATCAACAATCTGACAAATTGCCGAATCGAACGATACGGATACGAACAATACCACTTGTCGAAAATCGGAACAGGCTATAACAGATATTATGATGCAGCACAGGTGAAAAAGTGCTATGATTATGGCCGAAGTATCAATTTTTCGATAAGTTATGCTTTTAATTGAAAAAAAAATAGTAACTTCACACCTTGACAATAAAACCAAATTTTATGAGCAATTTAAATGAAAGTCTTAATCGGTTGAAAGTAGTTGAGAAGATACTTTCAAGCAATGCAAGTATAGAGGAGATTCCAGCAATTGAGTTTGATATCGTGATGTCAAAATTGAGAGATGTCTATGCAGAGTTGCTCGCAAACAGAAATGGCGAAGTGCTTCAGGAACAAGAGAATAGCCTGGCAGGCGAGATTGAGTTTGAACCGATTGTCGGCATAGAGGTAAAAGAAATTATTGAACAGGAGAAGGTTGATGAGCCTCAGCCTGTTGTGGTGGAATTCGAGCCGCTCGTGCAGATTGACCCCATAGATGAGTCTGAGTTCCAGCCGCAAATCGAAACTGTCGAATCTCCACAAAACAATGTCAAGGCTATTGACCCGTTGTTTGAAGATATTGATAATGATATTATCGAGCAGTTGTATGGCAGCACTCCGACTTCGAGAGAGATTCCCGTTGAGGTTCTCCCCGAACCCGAACCTCAGCCCGAACCAGCTCCCGCTACTGAGCCTAAGCCACAGGTGGTCGATGAACCCGTAGCTCAGCCCAAAGTGCAGTCGCCGTTGAACGTGGAAAAACGAGTATTGGGCGAGGTGCTCAAGAGTGATGCAGAGGTGCTGAATACGACCCTCGGCGGTGGTGTGCAGCGCGATCTGGCATCGAAAATCGTAGCTGGTACGGACCTCCGAACTCAAATCGGAATCAACGACCGATTTATGTTCATTCGCGAACTGTTCAATAACAATGAGACTCTCTATGAACAGACCCTCAATGAGCTGAACAAAGAGACAGATTTGGATGAAGCCCTGATATATATTGGCGAGAATTTCCGCTGGCGAGGCGATTCGGCTGCTGCTCAGCAGTTTATCAATATGCTGATTAAAAAACTTTCGTAATTGACCCACAACTGAAATGGCAAAACTATATATCATACCTACACCCATTGGCAACCTCGAGGATATAACACTGCGAGCTATCCGACTGCTCAAGGAGGTAGACCTTCTGCTTGCCGAGGATACGCGCACGACGCAATTTCTGCTGAAACATCTGGGCATCGAGAAACACGTCGTGTCGCATCACAAATATAACGAGCACGCAAAGGTTGATGCCGTAGCACAGAGAATCGAGGCGGGTCTTGATGTTGGTCTTGTCAGCGATGCGGGGACTCCCGGCATCTCGGACCCCGGCTTTCTGCTGGTGCGCACCTGTGTCGAGCGTGGCATAGAGGTTGAGACGCTGCCCGGAGCTACGGCCTTGATTCCGGCGCTGGTGCAGAGCGGATTTCCCTGCGACAGGTTCTGTTTCGAGGGCTTTCTGCCACAGAAGAAGGGTCGCCACAAAAGGCTCGAGGCGCTGAAAGATGAGCAGCGGACAATCATATTTTATGAATCGCCATTTCGACTGACTCGACTCTTGGGCGAGCTGGCCGAGACATTTGGCGAGGATAAACAGGTGTCGGTATCTCGCGAGCTCTCAAAGAAATTCGAGCAGACAGTGCGCGGTACGCTCACCGAGGTGGCCGAGCATTTTACCAAAAATCAGCCTAAAGGCGAGTTTGTGGTGGTGTTTAACCCGCGCGATTTGAAAAATAGTGAAATAAATCAAGATTAATATTATGGAAAATACTCAAAACCCCTCTCCAAATAATGATAAGAGTCGTTGGGATATGCTGAAGGATTTTTTGCGATTGAAATTCAATCTCGACGAAGATAACGCCTCGCAAGATGAGGTTACTCAGAATATCTCAAAAAGTGTTGAATTTCAGGGCACAAACCTCTGGATTTTGATATTTGCTACGATGGTGGCCTCAATAGGATTGAATGTCAATTCTACGGCCGTGATTATCGGTGCGATGTTGATTTCTCCACTTATGGGCCCGATTATGGGTTTAGGTTTGTCGCTGGGTACCAATGACTTCCAGCTGATGAAACGTTCGCTGAAGAATTTTGGTTTTATGGTGCTGGTAGCCATACTCACCTCGACACTCTATTTCTGCATCAGCCCGCTGAGCAATGCTCAAAGCGAACTCTTGGCGCGTACAACTCCGACCACGTGGGACGTGCTGATTGCGCTGTTCGGTGGTCTTGCGGGTATGGTAGCCCAGTCTCGTAAGGATAGAACTTCGACCGTTATTCCCGGTGTGGCTATTGCTACGGCATTGATGCCTCCGTTGTGTACAGCCGGTTTCGGCATCGCTACGGGACAGTTCTCATACTTCATCGGAGCTATCTATCTGTTCTTCATCAACACCGTATTCATTGCTCTGGCTACGTTCATTATAGTCAGATTTATGAACTACGAAAAGAAGACCATTCTCGACCCCAAACGCGAACGTACGGTAAAACATTATATGTCGCTGTTGGCATTCATTACGATTGCTCCGAGTGTGTTGTTAGGTTTCAGAATCGTTCAGCAGACCATCTTCGATGCCAATGCCGACAGATTCGTGAATAGCGTAATCAAGTTTGACGATACTCAGATTCTGAAATATGACAAGGTATTCTCGACCAACGAGCCGCAAATAAACGTAGTGCTCATTGGCGAGTCGGTCTCTGAAGATGCCATTGCAAATATTACTGCCCAGCTGCCCCAGTATGGCTTGAAAGATGTGCAGTTGAACATTCGTCACGCAAATCCCCAGCAGGAGGAGATGAGTATGTCGTTGTTGCAGACCAATATGGAGGAGTTGCTGAAGGATAAGAATGAGAGAATCAAACGACTCGAGGATAGGTTGGCTACATATACCCGCGATGCTATTCCTGTGGGCGATATCAGCAAGGAGATGTCGGCGCTGATACCAAAGCGCGTAAATACGGCGCTCTCAAAGACCATAGTTCACAACAGTGCGGGCGAGCCGATTGACACCGTGCTGGTGTGTCTTATCAAGACCGAGCCTGATGTGCAGCTCAGCAACCGTGACCGAGAACAGATTGCCGAGTGGTTGAAGGTCAGAACTAAGTGTAGCAAAATAAAATTGATAGTTGAAGAGTAATGATTGACTATAAATCGGTCTGCGAGGAGGTTTGTCGCATAGCACGTGACGCCGGACAGTTCATAAAAAATGAGCGCCGAAACTTCTCGGCAGACAAAATCGAGGAAAAAGGCGACCAGAATCTGGTCTCATA
>JAZOQL010000045.1:0-3773 GCA_045656065.1 Rikenellaceae bacterium
CATCAAGTTGGTGAGTCAGTTCGGCTCGGTCGAGCAGATACTCAGCGATACCTCGAAACTCAAAGGCAAGCAGCGAGAAAATATCGAGGCCTGCCGCGAGCAGTTGCCGCTGTCGAAACGATTGGCCGAAATAGACCTGAATGTACCAATCGAGTTTGATGCCGAAAGTCTTAAAGTAAAGTGTCCCGATTGTGCAAAACTGACCGAAATATACAAGTATCTCAATTTTAATATGTTCCTCAGGGAGTTGGATTCGATGTGTTCGACTCTCGAATCTGTGTCAAACGGCGAGTGCGTTCAGCGCGACCTCTTTGGTGCGGTAGTGCAGGATAGACGCGATGTGCCTGCTGCCGAGCCCGTTATTACACAAGGGTCGCTCTTTGGCGAAGATGCGCCGTCGGTCTATAAGGATATTAACTCCACGCCACACAAATACACAATCGTAGCTGATAATTTGCAGTTTGAGGCTATGCTGATTGATGTCGAACGATACGACTTGATGTGTATTGACACCGAAACGACAGGACTCGACCCATACACTGCCCGTCTAATCGGAATCTCGCTGGCTGTCAGAGAACACGAGGCTTATTATGTAGTTTTGCCGACTGATGATGAGCAGACACTCAACTACCGACTCGGGAAACTACGTCCGCTGTTGGAAAATCCAAATATCCGAAAGGTCGGACAGAATCTGAAATTCGACTATATGGTGTTGCGCACAAATGGAATAACTCTGAACGGGCTGTTTCTGGATACGATGGTGATGCACTATTTGATTAATCCAGAGTCGCGTCACGGAATGGATTTCCTCGCAAAAACTTATCTCAACTATTCGCCTATTCCCATTGAGGAGTTGATAGGCCGCGGCACAAAGCAGCTCACAATGGATATGGTCTCAAAAGAGAAGGTGGGAAATTATGCTGCCGAAGATGCCGATGTGACTCTATTATTATATAAGGTATTGTGGAGCGAACTCGAAAAATTGGGATTGACGCAACTGTACCTTAATATTGAGGAGCCGCTTATCAGGGTGTTGGGTGATATTGAACTTAACGGAGTGCGTCTGGATACACAGGTGCTGAGTTCGTATGCAGAGGAACTTGACGATAGAATCGACCTGCTGGAGAGTGAAATCAGAATGATGGCAGATATGCCGTCGCTGAATATAAATTCGTCAAAGCAGTTGGGCGAGGTGCTGTTCGAGAAGTTGCAGCTCGACCCTAAACCCAAGCGCACCAAGACTAAACAATACTCCACAGACGAGGAGTATCTGCAGTCGCTCTCGTCACGCCACCCGATTATCGAAAAGGTGCTGGAGTATCGTGGTTTGCGCAAGTTGATGAATACCTATGTCACTGCGCTGCCGCAGATGGTCAATTCGGTTACGGGCAGAATCCACACCTCGTTCAATCAGACGGTGACTGCTACGGGACGGCTCAGTTCGACAGACCCCAATTTGCAGAATATCCCAATCCGCGATGATGATGGTCGTGAAATTAGACGTGCATTTGTGCCCGCAGATGATGACCATATTCTGATTGCTGCCGACTATAGTCAGGTCGAATTGCGAATTATGGCTTCGCTCAGCGGCGATGCGGAGCTGATAAATGCCTTTATTGAAGATAAGGATATCCATACGGCTACTGCCGCGAAGATATTCCACATCTCAGACGAGGAGGTCACCCGCGAACAACGCCGTCGTGCAAAGACTGCAAACTTCGGTATTATATATGGTATATCCGTTTTCGGGCTCTCGCAGCGGCTGTCTATCCCTCGCGCCGAGGCAAAACATTTGATAGATGGATATTTTACAACATATCCCGCAGTCAGAGAGTATATGGAAAAGTCTATCTCAGATGCCAAGCAGATGGGTTATGTGACTACGCTTTTTGGGCGTCGACGCCTGTTGCCGGATATAAATTCGGGGAATGCGGTGGTGCGCGGATTGGCTGAGCGCAATGCGGTTAATGCTCCGATTCAGGGTAGCGCTGCGGATATTATGAAGATTGCAATGGTGCGCGTAGCACAGCAATTCGAGCAAGAGAACCTTAAATCAAAGATAATTCTCCAGGTGCACGACGAATTGGTAGTCGATGCACTGAAAAACGAACAAGCTCAGGTTATCGAAATTCTGAAAAATGAAATGGAAAATGCAGCTCGATTGGCAGTGCCGCTGACCGTTGAGGTGGGAATGGGCGCAAGTTGGTTAGATGCGCATTAGTCGGCAATGTATAATAACGACCCATTTTTAATAGTATCTATAATTTGTCGGGACAATTTGAGTGGCAGCGCCGGACAGCCGAGGCTGCGGCCGAGTTGTCCCCGCTGTTTTGCCACCTCAGGCGCAGCATAAACCGACGGGTGTATGACAATGCCGCGCAGTCGAGCGTTGTGGTTAACGCCGAAATCCAGCCCGTCGAGCCGCAGCGAATATCCATTTCGGCCAAAATAGGTCTCGGCAGTGCGATATAATCCCGCCGATGAACAGTACGATCCAATCATATTTGAGAATCTGCGGGCAAATAGTTCTCCGCTGGCTCGTCCGTGTGCTACGTGCGATGCGTGCAGCAATCTTTCCGACTCAATGTCTATCACAAACAGCCGCGGTTCGGTGGAGGGTTTGTTCATATCTATAATAGTATATATAGGTATATCGCTTTTTGCGCTCTGAAATCGGGCCATAGCTCTGATGAAAGTCATAAAATCTAATCTGTTTTCGAGCCCGCAATTCTCATATATGGGTCTGTATTGTGCAGTCAGGCTCTGAAATAATGCTGCAAAAGATAGAATCAGAATCTTCATTAATTGATGTTTTGTGGTTTGTTTGTGAGTTAAACGCAGAAATGTTTCGATTTATTTTCTGCTGTTTTGCGAGCAGCCTTTCGATATATACTATATATATAATGGTGTTTTGAGGGTATTGTATGTGCTATATTTTTGTGGGTGTGGTGCTATTGGAGCTGTCGGGAAATCGCATTTTTGGCGGTGTTTTGAGACTTGTGCTGAAAAATGTCAAAAAAAGTTCAAAAATTTTACCGTTGTATAATTCAGATTTGCAAGCAGTTAACAAAAGTGTCGAAAAATTTCTCAAAAAAAGTTGCAAAAACATTTGGTGGATAAGAAAAAAAGCTGCAACTTTGCATCCGCAAAACAGAAACGTTCTTTACTTCAAATGGCAATTATTTCCGATGGGCGGCGCGAGTTGCTCGTTGTTTTTGACAGGTCGATTTTCAACTCGAAAATAAAAATCTGAAAAAAAGTTGCTAAAAATTTGGTGGTTTAAAAAATAGTTTCTACCTTTGCACCCGCAAAACGAAACAAGTTCTTTCGATTACCGAATGGCACAAAGTAAGATTGGTTAGGTTGAAATGACGGTCTGAAAAAAAAGTTGAAAAAAGTTGCTAAAAAATTTGGTGGTTTAAAAAATAGTTTCTACCTTTGCACCCGCAATTCGAACGAAACCGGTTAGAGAATCGGAAGTGAGTAGGAGGATTTGAGAAGATGAAAAGTTCGATTGCTTTTTTTGTCTGAAAAGATGAAATGAGAAATATATGTTCTTTGAGGAAATTGAGGCAGCTAAAGTTTAATAATTTCTTTGAGCATTTAAGGATATAAAAATAAAAAAAACAATCTTACAATGGAGAGTTTGATCCTGGCTCAGGATGAACGCTAGCGGCAGGCCTAACACATGCAAGTCGAGGGGCAGCGTGACGGTAGCAATACTGTTGACGGCGACCGGCGCACGGGTGCGTAACGCGTATGCAACCTGCCTC
>JAZOQL010000046.1:0-3469 GCA_045656065.1 Rikenellaceae bacterium
TAAAAAACAGAAAATAAAATGGCATCAGCATTCAATCTTTCAGGTCTTACAGACTATGTAGAAGTTCACAAGGATGAGCTTCTAACCAAGGCTACCCTCGACTTCGTTACTGCGAAGTATGTGGACATTATGCCTAACGTTAAGTACAAGGACGCGATCCCTACGCTTGATTCCACCATCACTTTCCAGGACGGCTCTAACTGCGGCTTCAACCCTACGGGTGCTGACGAGTTCGGCGAGCTCTTCATTGAGACTCACGCTGTGAAAGTCGAGAAGGAGTGGTGTTACAAGAATTGGGAGAAGAAGTACGGCAACTACCAGCTCCTTTGGGAAGCGGGCAGGGAGACTCTTCCTTTCGAGCAGAAACTCACCGAAGCACAGCTCGGACTCATTCAGGAGGGCGTAGAGGAAATGGCTTGGCAGGGTGATTCAGGGCTTTCAATCACCGGTTTCATCGCCGACATCGAGGCTGCTTCTGCTCTCACCAACGAGGTTACCGGAATCACTTCCGCCAACACCATCGTCGAGGCTGTTGACGCTCTCGTAGCCGCTATCCCTATGGCTGCTCTCAAGATGGGTGTCAACGTCTACATCAGCGCCACCAATCTCCGCAAGTACGTCCTTGCAGTCAACGCCGCTTGCTGCGACAAGGCTCCTATGGACGCCGCTTCAGAGACTATCGCATACGTTGGCGACAGCAGGGTGAAGCTTGTGGCTGTCTATGGTATCGGTGACGAGTACATCGTAGCCGCTCCTGCGGAGGCTCTTGTTTGGGCTACCGACATCGAGAACTCCGAGAACCGCTATCGTCTGTGGTTCGACGAGAAGGACGAGATGTTCCGCTTCAGGGTTCTCTTCCGCGCCGGCACCGCTCTCCGCTACCCGGCTCTCGTTTCCTATGTCAACATCGGCTAATAGGGTATACTAAAAAGAAAGCGTCTCCAAACGGGGACGCTTTTTTGTTGATCGCAAGATAGGGGAATTTTTATATTAAAAGTAAAAGTACTTTTTATATGGTGATAATGGATAAAGCAAAAAAAGACTTGGTTATACCAAAGTCTCTCGGAAACTTCGTAACGGAAGGCGGTTCAGGCGGTGGCATTACACCCGAAGAAGCCGCTGAAATAGCATCAGCCGTTACCGAAGAGGCACTATACGAATACAACATAGAGTTGGAGGTAGAGCTTGAAGAAATCAGGGACGCCATCAGCGGAAATACTGACACCCTGCTTGATCTAGCGGAGATTGCCGCAATGGACGTATCCGAAAGGGTTGCCCTGTTCGACGAGGTTTACGAGAAGGCTTCCAACGGCGAGAAGATTTACATCAAGGGATTGGTGCAGGAAGAGACTATCCGTACCGCAATCCTTCCTTTGGTATCGTACCGCCCTGAAACCAACCCTGTTCT
The DNA here is from genome assembly GCA_045656065.1 of Rikenellaceae bacterium. Taxonomy (GTDB): domain Bacteria; phylum Bacteroidota; class Bacteroidia; order Bacteroidales; family Rikenellaceae; genus CAJGBR01. The sequence goes on from JAZOQL010000046.1 coordinate 1,409, forward strand.
GCATCAGGGCGGAAACTTGTATTTTGCGGCGAAGGGCGACACAGACAACGTTTACTTCCACTTCAACCTGTATTCAGACGGCTCTGTGGATCCTGTAAGCGGGCAGTTCATCAAGCGCAATATCTACAATTTGCCTACGGCTTCGGCAGAAGTCAAGGGCGGAGTGCGTATTGGCAGCGGTTTGACTATGACGCAGGACACCCTTTCCCTTGACACTACGGGTATTGTCACCGACGGCGATTTGGCTCCGTTTATTGTTCAGCAGTCAGCGAACACCGAGAATATCGCAACCCTTTCAGCCGCTACTGAAGCAATCAGCGAGAGTTTGGGCAACTATGCCACTACCGCTGACACCAACGAATTGGCGACGGCTATTTCAGGCGTTTCAGAGAGTCTGGCTAACTATGCCACCACTGCGACTACCGACGCTTTGAGTGCCGTTACGAGCGGTCTTGCTGCGGATATCAGCACCCTAAGCGGGGCTACTTCTGCTCTTACCGAAAGCGTTTCGGCTCTTACAGCTAACGACAATATAGCGTTCTTCAACCTGATTAAAGACTATGGCAACTCCAACGAAGAACTCGCAAGGCTTTACGACGATATGGATGCCGCAAATACCGCAGGCAAGACGGTTGTTGCTTTGTCTAACTTTGCTACGGGAGATACAACTAACGCGGCTGTTTTTGCTACGTTCAGGAAAGATATGAACGGTGGTTTTTATGGGGATGGATCTGGTGTCCACTATAACGGGACAACATATATTGCGGCAAGGGCAATTCCGATTTTCAGAAGAGACGACTATTACAACGTTATCAAGAAAGACGGGCACTTCTACTTCAGCGATATGGGTACGATAGCCCCATATACACTTCCAACCGCAGCAGCAAACACCAAGGGTGGCGTGAAGGTTGGTTCTGGCTTGACGATGAACGGCGAAGTTATGTCCGTAAACATCGGCGAAGGACTCGCTTTCAGCGGTGATACGCTTGTAGTAAGTGGTGGCACAGGCGGCGGACAGGTATTCTACATCGATAATATCTACGAGAACCATCAGGATCTTGCGACGCTCCTGTTCGGATATTGGGATTGGAACAACGGTATGATCAGTTCCGCCTACCCCGCCGACGACCTGCATATCTATATGTGGATGGGGCAGGACTTCCAAGGTGCCTTCGATATGCCTACCAAGGGCTATGTCGAACTGTTCCCCGACTCAGTTTACGAAGAGGACGGTATGTATTTTATGAACCTTACCGGTGTTTACGTCCACGAGAATACGGCTTATACGTTCAAGTACGGACTTGCCAGCAACGGCGACAGCCGAGGAAACTGGACGGAGCCCGTCTTCAACTTCAGTTTCGGCAACTATATTTCGTATTGCCGCTTCGGTAACGACGGCAGGGGCTACCTCACCTACGACGCAGACAACGACCGCTTCGAGTACGACAGTGCCTATGTAACTACGGGCGACACTTCAAACGCCTGCCCCGACTTGGTGGACTGGCTGCTTACGAAGCAGGGGCTTATCGACGGCGGACTTGTCTTCGACTATATCTGCGTGCAGAACCTAAACAAGTTCTTCGTAGTGTCTGGCGGTGCTACGCATACATACACACATCCCGCTATCGGTTTCGTTGAACTCGCTTCTCCTTATACAATCGGAGACTATACTTTCGGGTACGAAATAACATACAAATACTCTGATTGGGAGATGAAGATTGATGTCAGCGAGGGCAACAACGTAGGTGCTAATATTCGCATAACCGCTCTGTAGTGAAGTACAACTACACTATCATACAGGCACCCGCCGATTTCGGTAAGAAGGACGAGTTGCAGAAATTTTTGAATGAGATGAATGCCACAGGCGGGGAGATAACCCAAATCGTTCCGTTGGAACACAGGTGGTTGCTCATCATCTACAAAAACTAGGAAAAACCGGGGAAAACCTCGGTTTTTTTGTTGGAGTCCGCTCAAATTATATAAAAAAGAAAGAGATTTTGAAATGGGTTTTGATATGATAATTCAGAACAATGCGTCAAAGCAGGAGTATGTCATTCAGGG
>JAZOQL010000047.1:0-3435 GCA_045656065.1 Rikenellaceae bacterium
CATCAAAACTACGTTTGTAGATACCATTCCGTACTACAAGCCTGTGCCGAAAGAGGAAAAGCCATTGGGAAACATTACTGCAAAATTGCCTGTAAGTGTTCCCAAATTGCCCGAAAGCGTGCAAAAATTTCCCGAAAGTGATAAAAAATTGCAGGATAGTGTACAAAATTTCGGCAAAAGCGTTCCCGAGAACCATTTCGAGGATATGGACGAAAAGGTTACTCCCGACAGTGCCGAAGTTATCGTCCCCATTACGCAGACCGTGTATGAGGACAGCACTTATACAGCATACGTCAGCGGTTACCGTGCGAGCCTTGATAGTTTGATATTCCGAATGCCACGAGAGGTAACAACAATAACGAACACCCATTACCAAAAGCCGAAGCGTTGGAGCGTTGGCATACAGGTGGGATATGGAATGACATTGAAAGGTACACCGCAGTTTGCCCCATACGTGGGTATAGGTGTGTCGTATAACCTATTTAGTTTTTGATTATGGAAGTAACATTGACAATCAGCAAAGAGTCTGTGTATGACGAAGTGGCGAAGACCACCGAATACACAGGTGCAAAGATGGACGATGAACACGCATACGAAGTAATCTCCACCACCGAGGAGGATAAGACGATGCTTGAACGCTTTTGGAACGAGTGCAAGAATATGGTTTGCAACTCGCTGAAAAAGGTGCTTGTATCGGAAAATGAGACTGAGGAGGGAGCGTATGAACTTACATTGGGGCTTTCATCGGCATTTGACGAGAGCCTAACAGAGAGTATGCAACGCAGTCTGTTCTCGTTCTTTGTGATGAACATCACGGCGAAGTGGTACACGTTTGCCAACAAGAGTGAAGCAACAGGTTATGCCACCGAAGCCGCCACCTACATTGAGGACATTATGCGCAAGGCTTTCTATAAGAAACGCCCTACACGCCCCACATACGATGACTAATTTATTCACTTAATTATTTAACTGATATGGCAGAGAACAAAAAAACACTGACCGTAACCCAGAGGGTTAAGGAACTTATCTTCGACATTCAGAACAAAGCCTATCTAACAGGACAGGCACGTGAGGCAGAAGGTAAAAAGAGTTATGAGGCTGCTTCCAATATGCAGGCGAGTGATGACGTAGAGAACAGTTACCAAATCCGCCGCTCGTTGGCTAACGCTTTTGCAATGCTTAAAAGCCTGCTCGGGGAGTATCTGTCGGAAGACAAGACCACGAGCGACAACCTCATCAACAATGAGATTGACAATGACGGCACACTGACTTTGTCGTTTGAGTTGCCAAGCAATTACAACAATGCTTCGGCTGACAGCCTCGGCAACAGTATTCACGCTTACTTGGTGGATATGGCATTGGGCGATTGGTTTGCTATCACCAACAAGGAGGATGCAGACACCTACATTTCGCACTCGGCTGTAAGTTTGGAGAACGTGAAGCGTGCTCTTTACAAGCGTAGTCGCCCGGAACGCCCCACATACGCCTAATGTATCCGTGCTGTGATAGTCGGCAGCAGCAGTCAAAGGCTGTTACGCTGACATTCAAACGTACGGAGCTGCTGTATGATGCCGAGAACTATTCGTTTGTTGAGGGCGACATAATGAAAGCAGACGATGAACACGCAAGGCATCAGGTGTTCGACATTGCAGCAAAGGGCAACATTGACCGTGTAACGAGAGTGCTCAACCTTGCGCACGCCGAATGTGTGGAAATGTTGTTCCCATACTCCAAAGAAGAGATACCCGAGGGACAGGAGGCGATGACTGACGTAATGACTGCCCCCGAGGAGTACCACATCGTGCTGAACTTGCCCGATGGATTTTCGCTGACCACTCTAAAACTGCTCACGCATTTGGTACACGAGTACCTTGTATGCAGGGTGCTTGCCGATTGGATGAGCATTACCAACCCGGGCAGTCAAGCAAATTGGGAAGAGAAGTTCAGAGAACTGAAAACGAAGATACAGACATCGCTTGTGTCGAGGACAGGAAAGATAAGGCGCAAATGCAAGCCGTTTTAAGAAACAAGAGCCGAGGTGCATCACGCATCCCGGCTCTTCGCATTATTAACCTTAAATCTAACTATGAGAAACAAATCATCGAACTTGGTTTGCCATACGTGGCTCATATACTACGGTGCATCCGTATATGCTTTCTCCCTTATCGAACTTGCAGACAAGAGCAAGACGGAACGCCTTGTATGGTGTGCCTCTGAAACCTCGCATAATCTTATCTACGCTGCTCCATACGGTATGCCAATGTATGAGGTCGTTGGAGCCATACAGCACCTGCTGAACGTGCGTAGAACGGAACATACCACGCTGAATAATGGTGTTGATGGTCTTGAACGTATTAGGGTCGTCAATCTTAAACGGTCGTGTGATGATGAGTGCTGTGATGTTCTCTGCCACAGGCTTTGAGAAATCCACGAGTTTTGCACCGTCAGCCATTGCAAGGGCTTCGGGATAGGAATTGACGTTATCCACGATGTCGGAACGCATCATACCCCACGTTTGAGACTTCAACGAATAGACGTAGGCATATCGGACCGCAGGGTTATATACGATGAGGTGCTGATTGGTGTAGTCGTACACCATCCGGCAACCTTGCAGGAACTCATTAAACGGCAACAGGCTGATGTCGTCAAGCGTTATCTGTTCGCTTTCATCGGCTTTGCCATTGAAGATGTTGATTAGTTTGTCGCACTTCGGCAGGTCGGCAATACTGAACATTTCCTCTGTGTTGAGGCGGTCGGAGATACACTGTACTGTTGAGCCGCTGATGTGCATAATGCCCCTGTCTGTGGCAAACAGCACGGCACTATCTATCTGTGTGATGCTATCGGGATTGATAACTACATCACGTGTGATAGGTTGCTTTGCGGAGTACGTTCCTGTATTGGAAACCTCCAACGCCCAAACTCCTTCCGTAGTGAACGCATAGAGTGGGAACTGTCCGAACTGACCCTCTGACAATGCTTTTGCGGCAGCACAAATGCCGAGAATGTTTCCTGTTCCTACGGTGTTGATACCGAGTACCGGGAAATAGAACGGATTGTTTACCTCGGAAGTGTAGATTTTGTTGGTAACTTCAATCGTTCTTTCAGCATCACTCGACACCGAGGGGATATTCGTTGCTTTTGTGCTTACATCGTCCCAACCACCGAAATAGAACGCACCATTCAAGAAATCGTGTTTCTCCAATGGTATTTCGTAGTAATCACTGAAATAGTTGTTACGTTCAATGATAGCCTTATACGCATTGGCGTTCGGATAATAGAAAAACAGCAACGGCATATTATATCCAAATGAGCCGTATTCACTTCTGACGACAATATCTTTACCGTCTTGCTTGATGAACACGTAAACGCCTACACTTACTCTTATATCCATCATAGTAGGTGTAGCATCAGACCAATTCGCAACATATCCAT
>JAZOQL010000048.1:0-2948 GCA_045656065.1 Rikenellaceae bacterium
TGAAAATGATAAAATATTTGCATAATTGTGATAGATGTATTATATTTGCGATAGAGAAAAGTTTATTAACTAAAATTAATTGATATGAAAAAATTTATTTTGATGATTCTATCTGTGGTATTGTTTCAGAACTTTACCTACGCAGACTCGGAAAGAATGATTTCGATAGAGCAGTTGCCTGTAGCTGCGCAAAAACTCATTAAGACATACTTTGGGACTCAGACTGTGACCTATGCCAAGGTTGACGGCTATATGTTTGATGTCGACTATGAGGTGAGATTGTCCGACGGAACTACAATCGAATTCGACCGCAAGGGCAATTGGAAAAATATCGAATGTAAACAGAGTTCGGTGCCTGAAAAATTGGTTCCTGCCAGAATTGCAGAGTATGTTTCGATGAATTATTCGGCTGCGAAAATATTAAAAATTGAGCGAAACAAGCGCTCGTATGAGGTCGAGCTGTCGAATAGATTGGAACTCACGTTTGATTTGAAATTTAACCTTGTCAATATTGACGATTAGCGTTCGGAATTGGGAGATGAGCAAAATTTTGATTCCGTGATTGCACGCATAGCGAGCCGTCTGAGTCAACGATTCAGACGGCTATTTTATTGAATTTTATCGCGCAAATCGGATATTTATCTGCCTGTTGTCCGAGCAAAGTGTGGCGATGATGGTGTAATTGAATAAAAAAAATCAAAAATAGTTATAGAATCTACAAATTTTGTGTATTATTGCAAAGTTTTAGAACGCGAAAATAGCGCTCTTTGTGCTGATAATTTGTTGAAATATAGAAAGTTATAAGGATAAATATAATGAATGCAAAGAAGAAAATAGTAATAAGTTTTAAGAATTTGTCGCCTGAATTGCAGGAGGAAGTAAAGAAACAGTACCCATACGGATTCTCGGAAAAGATGATGCGTATAGATTTGGGTCCTGAAAAGTTTTTCTATGCAGTGCCCTTCGAAACAGAAGAGGTCAGCTATATGGTTAAGATAAATGTCAAGATTGACACTAAGGTCGACGAGGAGGACGAAAAGGATTATTACGAAGAGGATCAGGAGTTGGCCGATGCAGAAGATATAGCAGACGAATCGGAAGAGTAATCGGCTAAAGAAACACTTTTTAAGTCAAACAAAAACAGCCTGTCAGACTCGATTTGACAGGCTGTTGTATTTGTGACAGGGTGAGTGTTAAATTCGACTGCTGCTCAGCAGTTCGACTATGCCGTAGAAGACCATTGCGGCTCCGCACAGCACCCAGACTCCCGTAGCCGTCGAGAAGGGCTGAGCAATGACCAATATGCCCGAAATGACCAATATCATCGGAAACAGGTAGAATACCCACGGAATGATGCCAAATTTGCGTCTCCACGATATCAGGGCAAATTGTTCCAGAGCTGCAATCAACAACAGCAGCCCCATAATAATCATAATGAAGTTGACAAAAACTCGCGGGAAAATCAACAGCAACAGACCGACGATCATCATCAGCGTTGCCATATACGGAGTGACTCTCTGGTTGTATTGCAATCCGGTGTGTTGTCTTTTTATGCGCAGATAGTTTGTCATTGTGATTGCTCCGATGATGAGCAGTATTATTCCAAGTATGCGCATTATGTAATCAATCGAACTGCCCGGCCAAATCATAAAGACCAGCCCCAAAACTATCGCGAATATCCCTCGTGTGTAGAATCCCCCCATCGGAATCTTTTTAATCTCTTTTCCTTCGGTCATAGTTATTTTCTGTTAAGGTTGTTATGTGTACAAAGTTAATAAAAATCCCAAAACGGTTATATAAGTATAGAGTATTTTTTCATTTTCTTGATTAGTTCGCGCTCTCTTCCGCAGGTACACTCGTTAACCAATGAGTGAAACTGTGCGCTGTGATTCTTGTGAACGGTGTGGCACAATTCGTGGATTATGATGAAATCAATTAATTCGTTGGGCAGCTTCATCAATCTGTAATTTAATATGATATGGTTGTCAAAGGTACAGCTTCCCCACTTTCTGCAACTATTTCTGAAACTCAGCCTCGAGTATGAAAACCCCAAATTTCGAGCCAACATCTCGACACGTCGGGGAAGTAACTCGTTAGCCTCGGCCAGCCATACATTTTCCAACATTTGTCTTGTCTTTAGCTCGACAGATTCGGCCGTATCATCTTGTTCGATTGTGATATATCGTGCTGTTTTGTTGCTCTGTGGCGAGTCGCCTGCTCGCAATATCTCATACAGTCGGGTCTCGATGGGTAGACTGAGGTTAAATGTTATCTTGTTGCGAAAAGCCTCTTGTTTTTGTTCTATCCATTGTCGTTTTTTATTCAGGAACTCGAAAGCACCTTCTCGGCTTGTGCTCGTAGGGCAGATCAGTACGACTTTGCCTTGTTGGATTTTTATTGAAACATACTTTGCTCGGGGATTTATCCTTAGGGATATATCTCCGAGTTGAGAATCCTTAACTATTTCGGTCTTAATCTTAGCCATCGTCGCTATAAAAAAAGCAGCCGCAGAGTTGTGAACTGCGACTGCACGTTTTAGCCTTGTGTGTACAGATTATCTTACGATATCAGACGGGTCGCGCATCAGCGAGCTCTTGTCTACGCGGATTGCCACATTGTGGTCAACTTCCAGCATAACGGTGTTTTCCTCAACAGACTTAACGGTGCCATAGATACCGCCAGCTGTGATGACTTTATTTCCCTTTTCGAGTGATTGACGGAATTTCATCAACTCTTTTTGGCGTTTTTGTTGCGGACGAATCATAAAGAAATACATCACAACAAAGACAAGAATCATCATAATCCAGAATGACATACCACCTGCGGGTTGTGGTTCTGCTGCTTGAAACAATACTAACATTTTTCCCATTTTTTAGTTTATTAAGTTTATTTAGTTATCTATTTCGCAAGTTGTTTTCAACTTGAATGTTTTATCGCTGACCGATGTT
>JAZOQL010000049.1:0-1120 GCA_045656065.1 Rikenellaceae bacterium
GGCACGAGCCAAAGTTTCCACTCTCAACCTGTCGGCTACGGCCAGCGCCGTCTGAGCTGTGGTTGAGTGCATCAGGGTCAGGTAGCCCAAATGTTGTGTAAGAATCAGATACTTGACATAGTAAGCGAGTGCCGGTTTGACATATAGTTCGCACAATTCGCCGTGAGCATCTGCCAGCAGCTGTTCGTACAAACCATTGAGCACAGGTCTTAGAAATTTGTATTGAGCCTCGGCAATGACAGCCTGTGGAATCAGTTCTACGCGCATTTGTTCCGAAGGCACGTATGCCAGATTAACGACATCTTGTTTAGAAATAAGCAACTTCATAGGCTATTGAGTTTTATGTTTCAGCTGAGCTAAGAATAGATTTTGGTCTTCGGCCTCGGGGTCGAAGTCGAGTCCGTCGGCGCGTCTTGCCTCCCAGACTTTGATATAATCGGGTCTTGCGTTAGTTGGCGGGCGGTTTACGACCTCCAGCGACGAGTCGTCACACTCGAGTATATCGCGAACAATTTTTCTGATTGGTTCGAGCAGTTCCTCCTGTTCTGCGAGAATTATAGTATTGAGCGCGACTTCATACTCTTGCAGAATTCTCTCGGCCGAGAATCCGTTCGAGTAGTCCAACCCGCTGAGCGTTCTGAACCACGAGTGCGCCACGACTATATCTCCCGTAGCCTGTTGGTGCAGTTTCAGCCAATCGGCATCATTGTTTGAGTTCATTGGGATAAACTGCGAGTGGTCGTTCGAGGTATCGTTCTTGACCATAAACATCACCTGACCGGGTTTGCCAGCAAATTTTTGTTCGGCAGTCTTAATCAGTTCCTGAGCCTGTTCTTCGTTATCGAGGTCTGCAGCCAGCACCATCACCCCCGACGGCTGGAACGAGTTATCCAGACGACTGATATTCCATCGGTCTGTTTTATAGGCTATTGCCGAGACGTTCATACCGGCAATGTAAGGCGGCACTCCATAATTTTCGAACATTGGTTCATAGTCTTTATAGTGAATCATAGCTCTGAGAGTTCCGTCCGCAGCCTTTTCGAAATTTGGGAATAGAGCTACACGTTTGACATCGTTCCAATTCAGCGCAGCCCAATTATGGTGCAACAGCACGTGACGG
>JAZOQL010000050.1:0-4731 GCA_045656065.1 Rikenellaceae bacterium
ATCCCAAGTGAGGTTGTAAAGGAAAAAGGTGTTGGATTCTTCGATGAACTGATAGGCAGGAAGAAAGGTTTGTCGTTCACTTTGCCAAAATTGCACTTTGCCGATGGCGGTTTGGTGCAGACTTTGAGTACACCGAATTTCCAAACCAACCAAATGGAGTTCGACTATGATGCAATGAAAGAAGTCTTTGCCGAAGCAGTGAGTGAAATACAGCCCGTGGTCAGCGTTGCCGAGATAACACGAACCCAAAAGAGGGTTGAGGCGAAAGAACGTATATCAAGGCAATAATTAGAACAACACTTTTATATCACTTATATATCTGACGGGCGGCTTGTAGTCGGAGGCGTAAACCCAACGATAGCCGCCCGCTGTTTTTGAAAGACCACGAAGACAATTGTAAATGCAACTGTCAAGTATGCCCAATTCTCTTGATGCTGTTTTTGCGCAATCAAATTTTCTTATAATATCATTTGTTTTTTTATCCAATTGGTATATTGGTCGAGCAACACCGCTTTCAGAACCCATACGTTTTCCGATTTGCGACTTGCTTATTTTTCTTCTGGTTTCTTCGGAAACGATTCTACCTTTTTGTTTTTCGCTCATTTTTCTGCGTGCTTCTTCGGTGTGTTTTTTTCCGAGATGTGATTCTCCGATTTTTCTGCGTGCTTCTTCTGTGTGTTTTTTTCCAAGATGTGCTTGTCTGTTCTTTTCCTTTGCCTCTTCTGTGTGTTTTTTGCCTTTCATCCAAGATGTTTTTCCTTTTTGTTTTTCGCTAATTTTTCTGCGTGCCTCTTCTGTGTGTTTTTTGCCTTTCATCCAAGATGTTTTTCCTTTTTTGGCATCACTAATTTTTTTCCTCGTTTCCTTACTTACAACGTGACCTTTTTTGACATCACTAATTTTTTTCCTCGTTTCCGCTCTCATATTTAGGTTGTGATGTTTTTGGTGTTCATTTTGACTCATAAACACAAGTTCTTTTGGAGGTCGATGGTAATACAAATTTTTTTCAATCAGTTCCTTTTGTGAAAAACCAACGTCTTCGTTTCTGTGGTGTATAACCCATTTTTCCGCGCTATTTAACGCCTTTTCGTAATTTTCAATAAGCCAATATTCTTGGCAATACCTTTTCGCTTGTTTTATATTGAACATAGTAACTGTGTTTGTTAATCTCATAATATGAAATAATAAAAACCGCCGATTTTTGTTGGAAACACAATCATATAAATATAAAGTAAATTAGAAATTCAAATGCGTACAATAGCAATCTCAACGACCCAAATAAAGTATCCCGATGCGAACTGCTTCGTGTATGACAATTCGTTCATATCATTCTCCGACAGTTTGTATCCCGTTGGCTGTGAAATCAACATCACAAACCTATCGTCTATGGAGACGAAGACGCTTAAGTACACTTCTGAACTGAAAAACTTGACAATCTCCATAAACGATGTAATCCGCAAATTGCATCAGACGGGCGGCTGCACATTGAACGTAAAGGTTAAGGTTTACACAGACCTCTTCTACACGGGAACTTTCGCCTTTGATATGAACACCCTTGACGGTCGCACACTGCCTTACAGAAGCCACGGGTCAGCCCGTACTTTCTATGTGTATAACCAAGACGAGTTGCAGAAGTTCCAATTCTTCTTCGCGGGAAGCGGTGCGTTGGCTGTGAACGGTCACAATTTCCCCGTCATAAGCAGCGGTCGCAATTCATTCGACCTGCGTCCCTACATCACACACAGCGGCAATTGGCAAGCCTGCTACCGATACGGTGTGAAGGGCGGTGACGGGAAGGACTACACGAGCCGAGTAAACATCACGGACATCGAGCCTTCCTGCTTCAGCGCGGTCGCGTTCCTTGACTACACGGACATCGACATACAGCCCGTTGAGACAGAGATAAAGGGCGGCGGAACTTGGGCTGACAGCAAATTTAACCTCGCGGACTACTGCGCAACAATCGTATATGAAGAGGCGTGCGATGATTTCGACTTCATCGAACTCGCATACTACGACACTGACGGAATACTGCGTTATCTCGGCGGCAAGATACAGAACGAGGTGACATCGGCGAAAGGCAAGAACTACATAGGCGAGAGATTGAGCGTTTACCGAGACATCTCGCAGAAACACATAGAGGAGTCGTCCGTGACTGTAAAGGTCGGATTCGCTGACATAAGGCGTGATGCCTACCCGCAGGACTTGTTTCTGTCGGAACACGTTTGGTTCAAGAACTTCAACGGCGATTGGCTACCCTGCTCGCTAAACACCAACAAGATTACGATTAAGAGCGAGGAAACTCTTGACCTCGAACTTGAAATAGAATTGTTAAAACAAGGCTAAAAATGATAAATCTCCAACTTGCAAACGGAATTCTTGATGTTTATTCCCAAGACATCGAAATGTCGTTCAAGACAGTACGATTCTCCGATGGGATAAGGGATGCGTATTCCAATGATTTCACTATTCCGAAGACGGTGAACAACCTCACGCTGCTCGATGCCTGCGGACTTTTGGAATCACAGACACAGCCGCTCGGACAGCACATCGAACCCTGCGTCATCAATATGGGAGACAAGGTGTTTGACTGCTATATCCAAGTTGTCAGCGTTGAAGAGGAAACGATAACCATAACCGTTTGGGAGAAACTCATTCCGAGCGACATACTCAACATCAAAATAAGCGAACTGCTGCGCGACACGGATGACAACATATTCATTTGGAATCCGCAGAGCCAAACCCACTATCAGAGTTGGTTCAAAAAGTACCAATACAGTCTCAACAACGGAATCAACGACAAGTACGCGCAGATACACCCAAGCACAGACCTAAACACTGTGATACAGCGGATAAACCAAACAGCCAACATACAAATCCCTTTGTCAACGCAGACGCACTACGCCATCGCCACGAAGAAAACCGTAAGCCCGCACAACCACATCCAAGTGCTTGAAGCCCATTGGAGTTCGGATGGCGGGAACTTTGCCGTTATGAGCGGTGGTCAGCACGTGTGCAACGACCTCGAATGGAGTTATTCGCCCGACCAAACAACCGTAACATTTAACAGACCTTGCAGAATCAAAGGCGACATCTACTTTTCTTTCAAGAAGAAATCGACTGTCACCAACAACTTCTATATGATGATTTGCAGGTACAGAAGCGGTTCACCGACATACGCGCCCGCATACACGATACAGAGTTCGCAATTCGCGTCCCACGTCACTTGGGACACGTTCCAAGACACCATCCACGCTGGGGATACCCTGCGCATCCAATGCAACGACACGAACAAGTACGACCTTCTGTCCGTGCTAATCAAGTTCGAGATAACGGACTATTCAATCAGCGAAGAGGATTATGGCAATGAACTCAAATACATAGGCAGGTTGCCGAGGCTGAAATGTTGGAGTGACAACGGTCAGTTCATACGCGGAGGAGGTTCTTGGACGCAGGAGGCTTCAACCAACGGCGGCTATGCCTACCTTTGGGCTGACGGTCGCTACGGTGCATATTACTATCACAATACTGGCTCTCCAAACACACACCTTCAGCACTACATAACTCTGCCCGACTGCTCATTCGCCTACTTCGGATACTGGCAAAACCTGCCCGACATCAGCATAAAGGATTTGATGTTCGGTCTGTGTTGGCTCGAAGGAAAGAAAATAGCAAGAGAATGTGTGTATAACGGATATATGATGTACCCCGAACTCATATACAAGGACGCAAACGACACCAAGGCTATCAAAGGCAGGATAACGCAGACGAGAATCAGTTCCGACTCCCTCGGACGCGCCAACTACATATTGCAGAACGGGCAGGGCATTGAGAACGCAGACCCCGTTTCGACAATAGACAACCAATGGTTAGATAGGACGAAGACGCTGCACACCTCCCCGTTCGCATACGCCCCTTGGAAGTGGGGGTATTGGTACTGCATAGACCAATACTCTGATTTTGAACACGAAAGCGGGAGCGAGGAATACAAGGCGAAATTCAATGAGGTTGACGGTTTTGCCCTCGCGGACATAGGCTCTGTTTCGTCTATGTTATACCGTTACAGTCTCAACGGTATGGACTTCGAGGCTATGACACAATCAGTCGAAGTGGATATCGAGACATACGATGACGCGAAGGACTGCGATTTCGTCTATCTTGACGGTCACAAGTATATGGTGGTGGAGGGTTCTGCCAATATGGAGACGGGCTATACGACACTGAAGGCTATACTCGTCCCGTTCAACACGGAGCAGGGCTTCACACCAACACACCAAAGCCCCGAACCCGCCGAGCAGATTGAAGGCGACAACGAGCCGCCGATAATACCCGATGCGAATGACGAGTTCGACCCTGCGGGAGACCATCCCGACTACGAGTGGGACGACCCTCTCATTAACGATGGAAACGAACCCGTTACGCCGATAGACCCGTCAATTTGGGACTATGAGGAGAATGACGACCCTTGGGGTATTGACTACGACCAATGGGGTTAAAACGACCTCTTATAAATAAATATGATGCGGGTTTGGTTCTTTATGAATACACACCGCTAAATAAATAAAACCAATTAACGAACAAAATTAAATTACTATGGCTATAACAACAACCGAACTTGAAGTTTACAGCGGTAATGCAGTCGGCACTCTCGTTGGCACGAAGATAACGAAGAGCGGCTCACCGTCTTCAATCAACCTCAATTCAACGGAGTTGGGTGTCCCCCTCCAACCT
>JAZOQL010000051.1:0-1383 GCA_045656065.1 Rikenellaceae bacterium
TTCAAGACAAGACTTGCACCGCACGCCAAAGTAATAGTCATTATGACACGTTGGCACGAGGACGATTTGGCGGGTCGCTTACTGGCAGAGGAAGAGAACATCAAGCTGTTATGGTTTCCCTGCGAGTGCGAGGACGAGGACAGTCCAGTCGAAAAAGCATTGGGGCGAAAGGTGGGCGACGCGCTGTGTCCTGAAATCGGCAAGGACAACAAGTGGCTTGCGGAATACAAGAAAGGCTTGGTGTCTTTAGAGGGTTCGATGACTTGGAACGCTCTGTTTCAGGGCAGGCCAACAGCTCTTGAGGGTAACATAATCCAACGCGACTGGTGGGAATACTACGAAGAGAACGAACTTCCGCAGATTAACACTTGGGTTATGAGCGTGGACGCGGCGTTCAAGGACGAAGACCAGTCCGACTTCGTAGCGATTCAGGTATGGGGCAAGACGGATTCCTACATTTATTTAATAGATGCGGTGAAAAAGCACTTGTCTTTCCCTGACACTATCGTGGAGATACGCAGATTAAGGGCTATGTACCCTGAATGCAAGACAACGCTCGTTGAGGATAGGGCTAACGGCTCGGCAATCATCAGGATGCTTCGGTACGAAATGACTGGCGTTATCGCCGTTCAGCCTATTGGTAGCAAAATGGCGCGTGTTCAGGCGATACTTGGTGCTATTGAGTCAGGCAACGTGAAACTGCCGAAGCACAAGCGCTTTACTGGTGACTTTGTGGATGAATGTAGCTCGTTCCCGAACGCGGCGCACGACGACCAAGTGGACGCTATGTCGCAGGCGCTTAACAGATTGATATATCAGCGCGGAAACGCGCCTATCAAACGCAAGGAAAACTATTTTGACAAGATGTTCCCTGAATGGGCAAAGACAAAGAAAGGCTCAAAGGGGAGAGGAAGATTGCAGGTGGTATAAATGACGAACGACGAAAGAAGAAAAGCTGAACTCAACTCGATTATGAAGAGCGTAGCACCGAAAGCAGAGCCGAAAAAGCCTGCAAAGAAGAGGACTACAAAGAAAGAGAGCAAATAATGGAGCTTATAATCATCGCTGTTTTGGCGGTTTTACTGCCGTTATGCACGATTACAGCTTTTGTTATCGGGTATAACTGCAACGCGCCGAAGAAGATATTAGCACCGAAGAAGAAACGTACGCCGACGCAGGACGAGATAATGCTTGAACGCATTGACAAGGCAACAGTATGACAGATATTTACGAAATTTGGCAGAGATTCGAGAAATCGAAATCTTATATGCAACAGAAAAACATCCTGACCAAGACGGAAAAGAACTGGCAGATGTATATCGGCAAGCAATGGGAAGCCGTTAACAATTCAGAGGGTATGGAAGACCTGCCGTCGATGAACTT